>DASCRE010000076.1:0-4124 GCA_034408645.1 Fidelibacterota bacterium
AAACGGCTTTTTTATGACAAATACGGCTAGGAAATTTACAATTTAAAAAATAATCTTTACTAATTTTTACATAACTCATTGACAAACCTTCTATATTTTTCTGACGCAAATGCAGCATGATTTTTATCTTGCGCTATATCTTCATATTCATACAACTCACATATTCCTTCTAAATCAACTAAAGTGAAATTATCCTTAAACTCCATAATATGTTTCTCTGTGAAGTCGTATACAAAGAGATAAGTATCATGCGTTTTTTTCTTTATTATCTCATAAAAAATCGATGAATCATTTTCAGTATGCTGACACTCTTGTGTAACATACCCTCTACATATATCATTATGATAGATAATCCCATGAAAGGCTGGCACAGTTGTTTTATCGTAAAACCCCTTATCTAAACCTAGCTGAACATTATCTTTTCTAATATAGCTTTCATTCCAAAGTTTATAATATAGCCCTGCATTACTATCTTTAAATACCCATCTTGAGTGATCATCATTACCGTACCACTTATTACGCTGTTTTATTGCTAGCATATCTGACACATCAATACTATCTAAAGGTATCACTTTATAGTTCATGTAATATATGTTCCCTTTTCTAGTGAATCATTATATTCAATAAACATAATCTTTTTTGGTATGTAACATTTTAAATTTTTAAATCTCCTCACCCCTATAGAATGATCATAGTACCCCTCAAAATAGTTTGGTAAATTTTCATAGGGAAAAGGCACTGGGTGTGGGCAGGTGTGTTTTTGATTAATGAACTCTACAAACCTCTCTTTCCAAAAATCTACTCTCACCATACAGTCTGTAGACAGCCTACCAGTGGGGGAGTCTTCCCCTAAATAAGAATACCCATACTGGTGATCTGTATATCCAGGAAATGTGTTCTTTGAATACTTATTCATTTTTGTTAAATTAATATAATCAATATTCAAGTCTTTTATTTCATTTAAAACATTATGCATATCAGCAGCAGAGAAGTGAACTACTTGATCTTCACATAAATTTATCACATATGGTGTTTTTATTTCTTCTAACATCGCCAATGTAACTTCAGCCCACTTCTTCTCCAAATTATTATAAAAATTTAATTTACTAATATTTGCTGAGTATACATCTTTAATAATATCAAAATTTACAGTATCATTAAAATTAACAAAAAATTCAAAATCTTTTAATGATGAGCCTAATCTAGGCACGTTATCTAAAAGGACCTCTAGTCGCTTCTTATCAGTACAAATAAAATTCTGTATTATACTAAGCATAAATTACACCAATGATCAATCATTTCATCCATCATAGTTTCAAATGTATATTCAGGTTCCCAACCAAATGTAGTTTTCAGCTTTGTAGCATCTCCACGGAGATATTTAAGCTCTTCGGCTCTCATAAATTTTGGATCTTGTGTTACATAGTCTTTATAATCTAAATCTAATTGATTAAATACATAATCACACATGCTGCCAACTGAATTTGTAACCCCTGTAGCACATACAAAATCATCTGGTTCTGTATGATTAATTATCATATGCATTGCTCTAACATAATCCTTTGAATGCCCCCAGTCTCTGTAAGCATCTAAATTACCAAGTGGTAGCTTATCCTGCAAACCAAGCTTAATTTTTACTGCTGATTTTACAACTTTATTAGTTACAAAATTAGAACCACGTCTCGGTGATTCATGATTAAATAAAATACCATTACACGCAAATAAATTATACGCATTTCTATAATGCTGTACCATATTAAAACCAAATACTTTCGTGCAGCCGTAAGGGCTTGTAGGGTGCATCGGAGTGGTCTCTCTTTGATATCCATCGTCATCTACCGAACGACCAAACATCTCTGATGAAGATGCCTGATAAAATCTCGCTGTAGGGCAATTATTTTTATAGGCCTCTAATACATTTAGCAAGCCAAGTGCGTTTGTCTGTACTGTAAATTGTGGGATATCCATACTAATTCTAACATGACTTTGTGCTGCTATATTATAAATTTCATCAGGTTGAATAGCTCGTATCATTCGCTCTAATGAACTTACATCAAGTAAATCTCCATACTCTGTTTCAACCCCTTTTCCAACCAAATGGTCAATCCTGCTTTCTTGATGCTCTGCTATAGAATTTCGTCTTACTATTCCATAAACTTTATAGTCCATGTCTACCAATAGTTCAGCAAGATAGCTTCCGTCCTGTCCATTAATCCCTGTTATGAACGCTTTTTTCTTCATTTATATATCTCCATTTTTCTTAAATCAGGCCATTCTTCTATTGCCCATTCTCTCGCTTTAGTTTCAATTGCCTTTGGCAACTTTTTTAATCCTAAACTAGCTGTTTCAGGAGTCATGTAATAATGATACCCTATTGTGCTTATATTTTGATCTCGCCACGGTGTGTCTGGTTCTCTACCATCATACGACATTTTCTTTAACTCATCTCTTGCTTTTTTATCATCTGTCAATATCATACCACCTCTACCAAGACTCAGGTGTTTTTGATATTGAAAACTCAAACACATAAGACTAGTTGGGACATACCCATCTCTCTTCCAATACACAGCTGCATCAATTATATTAGTCCCACCCAAATAATAAAAATGTCTCCATTGCATCTCTTCCCATTCAAATTCAATACCTAGCTTGCTCGCTAAATTTGGAACTGAAGGGTAGGTGTTTGGCGGGACAATGAATTTTTTTACTTGTCTATATCTCAAACATAATTCTATTGCATGAGTACAACAATCCACTGCAACTGCATAGGGTGCATTATAAAACTTTGCTATTTTATTTTCAAACTCTTTTATTACTTCAAAACTCATTTTATACACTCCACATTTAAACTCACTAATGTTCCGTTTTCTTTATCCATATGAGGCAAGTATGCCTGTGAATGGTCATCAAACTGGGAGTGCTCTGTTTCTCTCCAGTCATACCGCTTCACTTCTTTCATTCCTATACTACTTAATAAAGTCTTTAAACTATTAAAATCATATACAGTTTTATGATATATTGGTTTGTTCCCCATTTTCATCTTACCATATAAAGGGCCAAGAAAGCTTTCTAATGAAAAACTTTGATCCCAAGGGTAGCCGTGGTTGCCATACAATCTAGCACAAGTTTCAAAATCAGGAACAGCTATCCTCATAACCCCATTTGGTTTTAAAACATCTCTCCATCTCTCTAACAACAAAACAACTTCCTCCCTATCAAAGTATTCTATCAAATGAGAGGCATAAATCAAATCAACACACTCATCTTCATAATCATTAAGATATACATCTGGTGAATTTAGATGAGGATAATCACCACCATCAATATGTATCCATTCTTCACCAAAATCTCTCCAACCGCAACCTATATTTATTTTAATCATCGATTACACCCACTTGTGTCTTTCTAAGCAATGTTCGTCAAAATATTCCAACTTATTAATATCAAGTGGTTTATCCGCTAGTTCACAATTTTTAATTCGAGATCTAACAGTAAAGTGATCTCTCTTCTCATAAAACACATGCTTCACCTTGGGCATCAACCCCATTTCTTCAATATGTCTTACAGTCTCCTTATGTGGATCTATCAACTTGTAAGATGTCAAATAATTATACACAGTAGAAAACTTATCGATGTTAGTAGAATTAGAAAAAAACCAGGCATCATAAAAACGACTATTTCCAATACACATACATTGGCTTGGTGTGCAGTCATCGCGATGAGATACATAAAAATTGTTAGAATCAAACTCTGAAAATAATAGATTACGTTGAAAGATATGGTCAAACCTGTATATCATTACAACGTCATACTCGAAGTTATTCTGCTCTTCATAAGCTTGCTTTAATCTCACGGCCATAGCAGTTGAATACCATCTACTAAATATAGAGTTCTCTCGTATTGTTTCTTGCAAAAAATCTATCTGCTCTTCGATTATATACTTCTTTGGATTATATATGTTTACTAATTCATCTTTAAATTCATTACTCCAGCTATGAATAAAAGTATCTATTTTATGTTCACTGTTTGGATCAAAAATATGCTTTTTATGAAAGTGGTGTCCTATCCTATAATCAACAGGGCTTCCCACACCATTAGGATGCTCCGCGGCCCCGACAATTCCG
>DASCRE010000077.1:0-1700 GCA_034408645.1 Fidelibacterota bacterium
TTATGGTTGGGCATTGGTTGTGTTATTGTTAGTAATTGGTTCATTATGGTTTACATTTGGCGGAGATAAATATTTTGTGACTGAAAAATGTATGATGGGTCCAGGATTTTTATGTAAAGATTTTAGAGTTGATGAAGGAAGTATTCAATTAAAAGTTAAAAATTCTCAAGGAAAGAATTTAGGTAGTATTTTATTTAATCATACAGATTGTTCAATCTCTTCAGATAATCCTAAGTTAAAAAATGGAGAAGAAAATTTGTTTACAGTTTCTGAATGTGGTTTTGAAGGTTGGAGTGTTTTTGAGGATGATGTGACTTTTGAATATAGTTTTGAAGGAAGTACAATTTTACACACAAAACCTATAACCATAACTTCTTTGGTTGAAGGAGGCGATGCTCAATCAAATCGAGGCGGAGGAAGTGGGAATGGTTATGGGGCAGACGGAGCTACGTTATTGTTGTATAAATTTGATGAAGGTGACGGTTCAATTGTGAAAGATGAAAGTAGCAATAAGAATGATGGAACACATTATGGAAATACTAATTTATTGTTACATTTTGATGGAGATGTTTTAGATTATAGTGGAACTGGAATTGATGGAGTAATGAATAATTTTGAGAATAATAATGTTTTATTGTTACATTTTGATGGAAATTATAGTGATTCAAGTGGCAATGGTTATGGTGGAGTTTGTAGTAGTGGTGATTGTCCAACATTTGTTAAAGGAATTAGTGGACAAGCATTGAGTTTTGATGGATTATCTGGTGAAGGTGTTATCCAACACGCTGTTGATTGGTTTTCACATTATGGTGGAAGTAGTTATCCTTTAACGATTAAAACAATGACTGTTTCTTATTGGATAAATGTTCAAGGACAAGATGAAGATTGGGATGATATTATTCGAATTGGTGGTTCACATCCAAGAACAGAGTTAGGAGTAGTTGGGAAAAATGAAGTTAATTTTTGTGTGGATGCTTCTCCTCCTGGGGGCAGTCAATCTTGTTATCTTTCTGGAACGAATTCAATAAATTTTGGACAATGGCATCATGTAGTTTACACTTACGATTCAGATATTGAAAAACCCATTGGGTTATACATTGATGGAGAGTATCTGGGTAATGGCGGAGCTTCTAATTATGGAGACATTTTAATTAACGGCCAAACTGTTTCAATGGCTAGGGAAGGTGCTAATGCTCAAAAATATAATGGTTATTTAGATGAATTGGGAATTTATAATCGTGTTTTGAAAAAAGAAGAGGTTAAGGAATTATATGGTTCTAAAAAAGTTAAAAAAATGGATGGATTCATTACTACTGATTCTAGACAAGGGCTTGTGTTAGATGGAGTGGATGATTATGTGGATTATGGGCTTAACTTTTTAAAAAATGAAATTGGTCCCTCTACAGAAGAATTTTCAGTAGTTGCAATTTTAAATTGGGATGAGGCTCAGGCAAATAATCCTATTGCTTACAGTATGTTTTTGGGACAAGATATGCCTTATTTTAATTACAGGTCTGATGGAAGAATAATGTTTTCTTTTTTATCTTCTGGTCAACAAAGGGTTTATTCTTCTGAAATAGATATGCGCGATAAACATAGTGAATGGCATAATTTAGCTTTTACTTTTGACTCAAATGCTGTGCAAGATACTGCAAAAATATTATTGGATGGAGCTGAAGTTCAAGAACAAAATTCATATA
>DASCRE010000078.1:0-20031 GCA_034408645.1 Fidelibacterota bacterium
TTACCCCTGTGGTGAATATGCTCAAACATTTTTTTGATGTAAAGGTAGAATTAAAGGGCAGTCATGAAGTGGAAATGAATGGCAAACGGATTGCAGGGATCGGTGGTGGACAGATTGGAGAGGCCAGCATTGTGGTAGGAAATATTCTGTTTGATTTCGATTTTGAAACCATGGCATCTATGTGGAGCGTTCCCACCGAACAATTTCGTGAAATGGCTAAACAGGCCATGAGGGACCACATTATTACACTGGACGATATTGAGTCAGTGTTATCCATGGATAAGATTGCAAATCAGCTCATAGAAGAATATGAAACTTATTTTAATCGGAAATTAAACCCCGGTGGCATGACCATAGATGAAATTGAACGAGCAGGAGAGATGGGAGCCTATTTAAGGTCCGAATCCTTTTTGAATTATATGGATGATGCCAATGGCTCATCAAAACGGAAACCGTTGAAAATTGCTCGGAATGTATTCATTCATTATGATGAGATGGATATGGATGGAACAAAAATTTTAGGCAGTTTTCGAGTTGAAGATGGGAAAATTTATTCAGCAAAAATTGAGGGTACAAACTCCAGAATGGAATCAGCGGTACTGGGAAAACCATTTGATGATTGGAAAAAATGTATCGGTCAATTAGAAATGACATCCTGATGCCAAATGCTTTAAGAGAATATTTAATGGATCCATTTTTGAATCATTTGTATACAGAGATTCGAAAGGCCGGTTCCATAAGATCTATATCTTTGGATTTGACTCAAGAATGCAATATTCGGTGTACAGGATGTTATTATTTTTCCGAGAGCATGGATGTTACCAACACCCCCAATGATGAATCTGATTTTGATTTATTTATAGTAAAGGAGTTGGACCGGGGAACTAATTTTGTTACCATCGTTGGTGGTGAACCCAGTTTGCATCTGGACCGCTTACAAAAGATCTATGATAATTTCAAAATGAATGTGTCCACCAACGGTATCATTCCCATTCCGAAAGATGGGTTTGAAAATATGCCCATTGGTGTGTCGATTTGGGGGGATCATGATACCGATGCAAGTTTGAGAAGTAATGGGAAGCAGGATATTTTTTCAACTGCTCTGCATAATTATAAGAACGATTCCCGTGCATTTTGGTACTATACGGTTTCAGCCGGAAACGCCCATGAAATTGAAGCAGTGGTGGACCAATGTGTGGCGAATGGCAATCGGATTCTTTTCAATTTTTACAGCGATATTTCGAATTTGGGAGGCCCAATGGACCACCGGAAGGGATTTAGAAAAGTCCAGGAAGAAATTGATAAATCTATCACACAGTATCCAAATTTTATTTATCTTTCATCCTATTTGACAAAGGTCATTACCACAGGACAACTTTATGGTCAAAACTGGGGTTACGACGTGTGCACGACGGTAAGTACAAATCTGTCTGAAAATGCTGATCGATTGGAAAACGGGAATCCATACAGCTCTCATTTTCGAGCCTACAACGCCGATTTTAAAACGACACGAAGATGTTGTGTAGGGATTGAACGGTCATGTGATTCATGTATTGATGTATGGAACCATTTTGCTTGGGTAATGCTGAACATGAAAAAGCATTTGGGCTCAAAACAGGAATTCACGAACTGGCTCACAAGCATGTATATATTTTATCTTATCAATCGTTTGGTGGATTATGAAAATGGTATGAAGAATCTAACGGAGATTCATGGACGAGTGGGTGGTTTTGAATCAATCCCGATAGAAGCTCAAAGGATTTTTGCTTAATGTTCATTACGACTAATCAAAAATGAACTACGGTTTTGTTATTGATAATCGTTTGTGCATTGGCTGTCATGCCTGCACCGTAGCATGTAAAAGCGAACATGATATCCCAATTGGTGTAAATCGAACTCATGTAAAATATATTGAGAAAGGTGTTTTCCCAAAAAGCACACGAGAATTTTCTGTCCATCGTTGTAATCATTGCGCTGATGCGCCCTGTGTAGAAATATGCCCGACCACAGCTCTTTATACTCGAGCAGATGGTATTGTAGATTTTGACAACGACCGATGCATTGGGTGCAAATCCTGCATGCAGGCGTGTCCATATGATGCGTTGTATATTGATCCCAATACCAATACAGCTTCCAAGTGCAACTACTGCGCCCACCGGATTGATGGCGGTTACGAGCCTGCCTGTGTAATTGTGTGCCCCGTTGAGGCTATCATTTCTGGAGATTTGAATGATGCAAATTCTAAAATAGCCCAATTGGTGGGCAATGAAGAAACCATGACGCGGAAGCCGGAAAAATTGACAGAACCCAATTTATATTATGTAAAGGGTACAAATGAAATGCTGGATCCCAATGCGACAACTCAGGATGAAAAATATGTATGGTCGGAACAATCGGTTGGCGTTGGTCATTTTGCAAAATATGCAGACCAACGTTCATCTGAAGCGGACACGGAAAATTTATTGGTACAATTGGCTATGGAAAATTCAACCAAAATGGGCAAACCAATTGATCGTCGTGCTATAGATAATGTTGCGAAAGAAATTCAAGAGGATGTGGACACACAAGGTGCACGTCGAGTATATGACAGCCCCAGCAAAGGTGTGCTATGGGGATGGGAAGTGCCACTGTATGTCTGGACAAAAGCCATTGCTACGGGGACCTTTCTTATGATGGCTGTTTGGAATATATTGAATAACAATTTGGATTCAGCATCGGAAATGATAGGCTTAATTACCACGCTTGTCTTCATGGGTTTGACAGCTGGATTATTGATAAAGGATATTGATCGACCTGATCGATTCCTTTATGTCTTGCTTCGTCCACAGTGGAAATCTTGGTTGGTTCGGGGTGCATATATAATTACCGGATTTAGCGGACTGGTTTCCTTAAAGTTATTGGATAATTACTTGAAACTCGGATTGGATTGGCTTTGGATTCCTGGAATGATATTCGCAGGATTAGGTGCTGTCTACACCGCATTTTTGTTTAATCAAGCCCGTGCACGGGATCTATGGCAGACACCTATTCAGTCTGCTATCCATATGTTGGTACATGCTTTTATTGGTGGTACTGTGGTGATGATGATTATCGCTCCGGAAACAGTGGAATGGATGACCAGTGCGCTATTGTGGGGAGTTGTTTTAAATATAATCATTATTGCAAAAGAAATCCTAATACCGCACGATACACCGGATACAAGGAAAGCCATTCATCTCATGACAAAAGGCTATTATTCCAAATATTTCTGGGCAGGAATTATTATTGGTAGTGTCGTCCCGATTACGATGTTGACTATGATTGGTGGGAGTGGTGCATTATTAGCCGGTGGATTGGCATTATTAGGAATTTTATTAACAGATTTTGTACGCATTCGTGTACCGCAAATGATACCATTGAGTTAGAAAAATGAAACGCAGTTGGATAGAAACATTTTCAGAATCTCTGGGAATCATCCCTAAAATATCAGACCGTCCAGACTGGTCCGAAAAAATGGAAGGTCCCCGGGAACTGTACAAATATCCTGACCCCACCGAATGGGATGATTTTATTGAATTGGATCCACTGGCCTGGCCGGAAAAAAAGGAACGGCATTATTCCATTGTACCAACCACTTGCTTTAATTGTGAATCAGCCTGTGGTCTGTTGGCATATATTGATAAAGATTCCAATATAGTCCGGAAGTTTGAGGGGAATCCTCACCATCCGGGTAGTCGTGGAAGAAACTGCGCCAAGGGTCCGGCAACGATCAACCAGATCAATGATACGGAACGTATTCTTTATCCGTTAAAACGAAAGGGGAAGCGGGGATCCGGACAGTGGGAGAGAATCTCATGGGACAAAGCATTAGATGAAATTTCAGAAAAGATTGCTAACTCTATAAGAAAACGAAAAGATGGTGTTGTGTATCATGTGGGTCGCCCGGGACACGAAGGCTATACAGAACGTGTTCTAAAAGCATGGGGAGTAGATGGTCATAATTCTCACACAAATATTTGTTCAGCCGGTGCACGTACTGGATATGCGCTTTGGCACAAATATGACCGTCCAAGCCCAGATCACACCAATGCAGAAGTGATTTTATTGGCATCATCTCATTTGGAAACAGGTCATTATTTTAATCCACATGCCCAGCGTATTATGGAAGGCATGATGAAAGGTGCCAAGCTGATTGTTATTGATCCACGACTGTCTAATACAGCATCCATGGCAGATGAGTGGATGCCCACATATCCCGGTAGTGAATCGGCTGTATTTATGGCTATGGCCAAAATTATTTTGGATGAAGAAATGTACGACCGTCGTTATTTGGAAAATTGGGTAAACTGGGATGATTATCTCAAGAATTTGCATCCAAATGATCCCATCAAGTTTGAGCAATTCATTAAACGACTGAGCGAAGAGTGGTCAGAATACACACCGGAGTTTGCGGCTAAAGAAGCCCAAATTGAGGCGGACCAAATTATTCGTGTAGCACGCATGGTTGGGAAAGCAGGAAGCAAACTGTCCACCCATGTTTGGCGCGGTGCGTCCATCGGAAATCTTGGAGGATGGCAGGTTGCAAGGACTTTGCATTTACTCAATGTGCTAACCGGTTCTGTTGGCACAGAAGGGGGAACCTCTCCAAGTGCATGGAATAAATTTCATCCAGAATTTTTTGATTCACCTTCAGGTCCCGATGCCTGGAATGAACTTAACTGGCCAAGAGAATATACCTTGGCACATTATGAGATGAGTGAGATTCTGCCCCACCTTCTGAAAGACAACCGCGGTACTTTAGATGTATATTTTACCCGTGTGTTTAATCCGGTCTGGACCTACCCCGATGGCTTTACTTGGGTTGAGATGTTGTCCGATGAAGAAAAAGTCGGTTGCCATGTGGCCCTGACACCCACCTGGAATGAAACTGCCTTTTTTGCTGATTACGTGCTGCCCATGGGACATGCGTCTGAGCGCCATGATATTAACTCCTACGAGACCCAAGCTGGGATCTGGATTGCTTTTAGACAGCCTGTTTTAAGGGAAAAAGCACGTCGGGATGGTAAGAAAGTGGATTTTACCTACGAAGTTAATC
This sequence comes from Fidelibacterota bacterium, assembly GCA_034408645.1. GTDB lineage: Bacteria > Fidelibacterota > Marinisomatia > Marinisomatales > AB-629-J13 > AB-629-J13. The sequence goes on from DASCRE010000078.1 coordinate 5,075, forward strand.
CAGGAGAAGTGTGGGAAGAAGATGAGTTTTGGATCGAGCTCTCCTGGCGAATAGATAAAAACAGAGATTTAGGTATCCGAGAACACTTTATGAGTCCATACCGAGAAGGTAAAAAAATAAATATAGACGAATATTATAAATACATATTCGAACATACAAATGGGCTATCAGATACAGCAAAAAAAGAAGGACTATCTCCACTAGAATACATGCGCAAATATGGAGCTTTCCTTGTGGAAAATAACATCTATCGAAATAATGAAAAAGAATTAACAGAATTAGGATGGATTGTCCAGCCAAATGGGCAGATTGTAAAAGATGATAAGGTGATTGGCATACAGGTGGATGGAAAGAATCATATCGGATTTCCAACCCCATCCAAGCGGCAGGAATTATATTCTCAAACTATGGTTGATTTTGGCTATCCGGAGCACGCCACACCAGGCTATAGGGTTAAGAGCCACGTACATTTGAGTGAGATGGATCAGGATAAAAATGAATGTGTTCTACTTCCAAATTTTAGGTTACCTACCCACATTCACTCTCGATCTGCAAATGCCAAATGGCTCACTGAAATTGCTCATAGAAATCCCATTTGGATTCATACTATAGATGCGAAACGGCTTAGCGTTGATAATGGCGATTTGCTGAAGATTACTACAGAGATTGGATGGTTTGTGGACAAGGTTTGGGTAACTGAGGCCATTAAGCCGGGGGTGGTGGCCTGCTCACATCATATCGGTCGTTGGCGTCGGCAACAGGATGAAGGGAACCGATTTATGACCAATACCGTTGACATACAGAATTTGGGTAATGGTAAGTGGAAAATGAAAACGCTAAAGGGAGTTGAATCCTGGAAAACAGATGATCCTGATACTAATCGTATTTGGTGGCGTGATGGTGGCGTTCATCAAAATATTACCCATGCAGCGAACCCTGATCCAATATCTGGTGCCCATTGTTGGCTGCAAAAAGTGAGCATCTCCAAACCGAATCCAGATGAAAAATATGGGGATATTTTCGTAGATACAAATAAATCGTTTGAGCATTTCAATAAATGGAATGCTTGGGCCAAGGATAAAGAAATCCATCCGGATGGCCTGCGTCGACCCCTGTGGATGGGGCGACCACTGACACCACAAAAGAATCAGTTTTACCTAATAGAAGAATAAAAAATTTGATGGTGTGTAAATTAATACCAATTTATTAACTCAAGTAGGGTGGTATCGCTATAAGTGAATTCAAATTAAATATAAATGGAAAGCAAAAGACTGTAAGAGTTTCAGGAGATACTCCACTCCTATGGGTGTTGCGAGATTCACTTGGATATACGGGAACAAAATTTGGTTGTGGTCGCGGTCTGTGCGGAGCCTGTACGATTCACATTGATGGCGAAGCAACCCGATCTTGCGTAACACCCATTGATTTTCTTGATGATGATGTTGAGATCACCACGATCGAGGGGCTCTCTGAAAACGACTCCCATCCTGTTCAACAAGCGTGGATTGAAAAAGATGTACCCCAGTGTGGTTACTGTCAATCTGGTCAGATTATGACAGCATCTTCATTCCTTTCAAAGAATCCAGATCCAGAGGAAGAGGATATTGATTCAGCAATGAAAATGAATATTTGCCGCTGCGGTACATATCCACAGATCAAAAAGGCCATTTTATGTGCCGCCAATAATTCGAGAACCAATAAAGGGGGTGACAATGAATAGAAGAGAATTCATTAAGGTTGCTTCCACCGCAGGATCAGGGTTGGTCCTAGGATTTTATTTGCCCTATAGAAATAAACTGACAGGGAAAACCATAGAACCGATAACATTTGAACCGAATGTGTGGATCAAAGTTCAGTCAGATAATTTCGTTCAGATTATGGTTGGAAAATCTGAAATGGGCCAGGGTGTTATAACATCCTTGCCTATGATCATTGCGGAAGAAATGGATTTAGATTGGTCAAAGGTCATTGTTGAAAAAGCGCCAGCAGATCGAAAAAAATATGGCTTTCAAATGACTGGGGGTAGCAATTCAGTTTCCGGTGGTTGGAAAAAATTAAGGAAGGCCGGGGCAACAGCCCGAGAAATGCTTGTTATGGCGGCGGCAAAAGAATGGGGTGTTACCAAAAGTGAATGCAAAACAAGTGATGGGATGGTAATTCACAAGAGAACCGGAAAGGAAATTTCCTATGGAGAACTGACCGGAAAAGCGAGCCAACTAAAAGTGCCCAAAAAACCAGCTCTAAAAAGGAAAGATAATTTCTCCATCATTGGACAAAATATCAAAAGGAAGGACACCCTTTCAAAAATCAATGGCACAGCTGAATTTGCCTTGGATGTCCAATTAGACGGGATGGTTTATGCTACAGTGGTTCATTCACCTGTATTTGGTGGCAAAATTAAATCGTTTAATAAGGACAGTATCAGTGGGATTTCAGGGATCATTAAAATATTTGAAATTGAAAATGGTTTAGCCATTGTTGCTGAGCATACTTGGGCCGCGCTAAAGGCTGGAAAAAAAATTAAGATCAGCTGGGGTGAAGGCGAAGCGGAGGGGATAGACAGTAAAAAGATCAGGAAAGATTTACTGGAAGAAAGTAAAGAGAGAGGTGGTGTCGTCCGGAAAGAAGGCAATGTGAAAAGAGCACTGAAATTATCTGATAATCACCTTGAAGCCATTTATGAATCACCCCTTCAAGCCCACGCAACAATGGAGCCCATGAATTGTACTGCCTATGTTCAACACAATAAATGCCAGGTTTGGGCGGGAACTCAAAATCCGAATGGGGCTCGGAAGATCGCTTCGAAAATTACAGGATTATCTAAGAAAAAAGTGGAAGTGAATGTTACCTACTTAGGTGGTGGTTTTGGCCGCAGGTCTTTTAACGACTTTGTCAGTGAAGCAGTAGAAATTTCAGATAAATTAAAAAAACCAGTTAAATTGGTATGGAGCCGTGAAGAAGATATGCAGCATGACTATTACAGACCATCCAGTGTCCATGTGATGCAGGGTGCGCTCGATGAAAATAGTAATTTAACAACGTGGAAACACCGTATCACAGCCCCGTCAATTCTGTTTACGCAATTGGTAAAATTTCCGTTTCCGTTTAAAGAAAAGGTCGATATTTTTGCGGTGGAAGGTGCAAAAAATATCTCTTACGAGATTCCCAATATTCAGGTCGATTACCAAATGACAAAAATACCTATCCCTTTGGGATGGTGGCGGTCAGTATATAATTCACAGAATGCATTTGCAAACGAATGTTTTATGGATGAATTAGCGGAAAAAGCAGGAAAGGATCCCGTTCAATTCAGGCTGGGATTATTGCCTAATACTTCCCACGATGCAGGTGTAATAAAATTGGTAACTGAAAAGTCTGGTTGGGATGATTTTGAGAATGGCCCAATGTATCAAGGCATATCTTGCCATAAATCTTTTGGGACATCGGTAGCACAGGTTGCCCGTGTTTCTATTGAAGGAAGAAAGATAATAGTCCATGAAGTTCACTGTGCGGTTGATTGCGGCACTGTGGTTAATCCTGCAATTGTCAGAGCACAGATTTCAAGTGCCATCATCTATGGATTGTCTGCTACGATGAAGAGTAAAATAACAATAAAAAATGGCCGGGTAGTTCAAAGTAACTTTGATGATTTTGATGTGATGCGTATGGATGAAACACCGGATATTTATGTTTATTTGGTGGATAGTGATGCACCACCTGAAGGGGTAGGTGAACCAGGGCTCCCGCCAATTGCACCTGCGGTGGCGAATGCAGTTCATGCAGCAACCGGGAAACGATTTCGGAACCTGCCCATCCAGTTGAATTAGTATCTTTTATTATTGTCTAAGTCTAAAAAAGGAAATATTACCTTAAATAAATACCTCCCCCCTTTTTTTGAATTCTAATTAGTCTTTAGTAAATAATTTTTTTTCATAATTTTATGAATTACCAAATTTCACATATTTTTTTGTATGGTTCAACCTCTAACACTCAAAAAAGAAGAGGTTTATATAGTAATATTGAATTAATTTTTTCTAATTCTTTTAGCTGAGTTGCCTACGTTTGATTTAATTAAATAAGGTAACCAGCCGGTACGGTGATGTTGGAAACAACATCATTTGCTCCCGATTCTTACATGATTGTGGGATGAATTGGAATGAGAATGGAAAAAACAACATACGCACAGCCCTCCATTTTTCGCGATGATCAGTTCGCGAGCTCCCCTATTAGTGATCAATTTGGGAGGACCTTTAACTACCTTCGCTTTTCTGTTAATGAATATTGTAACCTTCGGTGCATTTATTGTATGCCAGAAAAAGGGGTCCCATTTCGTAGTCAGGACAGGCTGCTGACAACTGGTGAAATTTGTCGTTTAATTGACATCACGTCACAAATGGGTGTTTCCAAAATACGCTTTACAGGTGGCGAACCCCTACTAAGAAAAGATTTGTTGGATCTCATTAAATTTGTACATGAAAAAGATGCTATCGATTCCATCCATTTGACAACAAATGGAACATTGCTTTCCAAACAAATAAACTTATTGAAAGATGCTGGTTTGACGGGAATCAATATCAGTCTGGATACGCTAATCCATGAAAAGTTCAAAACTATTACGCGATCAGGTGGGTTGGATTTGGTTTTGGACGGACTTGAAAAAGCGATTCAATCTGGGCTCCAATCCATAAAGGTGAATGTGGTTGTCATGCGAGATTTTAATAATGATGAGCTGTTGGATTTTGTTCAATTAACGAAAGAAAATGCTATCACCGTAAGATTCATTGAACTTATGCCGTTTGATTCTCATCAGATATGGAAGACGGGGAAGTTTTATCAGGCCGAACAAATTGTATTTGATTTGAAAAATTTGGTAGATGAGTTGGTTCCCGTAGATGGCTCCCAAACAGAGCGTTATATTTTTCGCAGAAATGGTTACAAAGGAAAGATAGCGGTAATTCCTTCCTATACCCGGAACATGTGTGGAGCGTGTAATCGTCTACGGATCACTGCGGATGGAAAACTTATGAATTGTCTTTATAGCCAGAGTGAGACAAATCTCCGCGATGCGATGCGCAATGGATTCTCGGATGAAGGAATTGAGAGTTTAATTCGTGAATCAATGATGAAAAAATATAAAGATGGCTGGGAGGCTCAAAATCAAGGGAACGAGAACCGGGAATCAATGACCCAAATAGGGGGATAATATGAATGAATTTTCACATATAGATAAACAGGGCAACGTCAAGATGGTGGATATAACGGACAAGGTCAGCACCGTTCGAACGGCAAAAGCGGAAGGAAAGGTCTTTTTACAGCCAGAGACTATTTCAGCTATTAAGGGGGACGCACTTCCTAAGGGGAACGTTTTAACGATTGCGAAGGTTGCCGGTGTGCAGGCTGCTAAAAAAACTGCTGAACTAATCCCCATGTGTCACCAGATTAATCTATCTTTTGTGGATATTGAATTTATCGTTCAAACGGAAAATATTGTGATAAAATCCATCGTAAAAACAAAGGAAGCTACGGGCGTGGAGATGGAAGCGCTAACAGCGGTGTCTGTTACTGCATTGACTATTTACGACATGTGTAAGGCTGTAGATAAAACCATGTCCATTGGTGAAATCAATGTGATAGAAAAAGTAGGTGGAAAATCTGACCATGCCACAGAATATCGCCCACAGGTTGGTATCATCACCATCAGTGACAGTGTGTCATCCAGAAAAAATGAAGATAGGTCGGGCCCCCTATTAATTTCAGGGTTTTCTGATTCAGGCTGTTCTGTTAAACATAAGAAGGTCCTACCTGATGGTTCCGATGAGTTGACCACCACAATTCAAAACTGGATTAGGGAAGGAGCAGAGTTAATTATTACTACCGGTGGGACAGGGCTAGGGCCGAGAGATCTAACTATTGAAATGTTGGAAGGAATTTTTGATTCCAAACTGCCCGGAGTGGAACAGGCACTTCATGCCTACGGTCGTGGAAAAGTGAAAACAGCTATGCTATCCCGGTTAACGGCCGGGGTAGTTTCGGGAGCTATTGTCATTTGTTTACCGGGTAGCATGGGTGCGGTCAAAGATGCATTAAATGTACTGGTCCCGACCATTTTCCATTCATTCCATATGATGAAAGGTGAGAAACATTAATGGAATATTTTCTGCCACTATTGTTTTTACTGGTCGCTTTCATTTATTCCAGTGTTGGATTAGGCGGGGGCTCCTCCTACACAGCGCTCATGACAATTTTTGGAATCAGTTATCAATTTATTCCAACCACGTCACTTACGTTGAACTTGTTTGTGACTTTTATTGGTATGATAAATTTCTGGCGAAATGGCCACGGTAGATTTGATTTGATTGTCCCATTCTTAGTTACATCAATCCCCATGGCGTATTTAGGAGGATTGCTGGCCTTACCCAAAATTCTATTTCAGGTCATCCTTCTTATCACACTCATTTTCGTGATTGTCAGAATATATGTATTACACCACCTTCGGTTCTCAATTCAGATAAGTGGAGTTCGTAAGTGGATATTCATTTTTGTGTTTGGAGGGGTTTTGGGTTTCATAGCTGGCACAGTGGGGATTGGTGGTGGTATTTATATAGTACCACTCATTATCATGTTTGATCTCGGGTCAGAAAAGGAGGCCGCCGCAGCGGGCGCTATGTTCATATGGGTAAATTCCTTGGCAGGACTCATTGCTCGATCACAATCAGGTACATTTGATGCAGATTTCATCATGCCTTTGGCAGGTGCTGTGATTATTGGAGGATTTGGAGGTTCTTATTTGGGTGCTCTTCGTTTTAATGCGAACACAATTCAAAAGATTATGGGCGCTATCGTTATTGTTGCCGTTATATTTTTATTCAGGGATATGTTATGATACAAGTTCAGAAAGCAAAATCTATTATTAAAGACCATATTTTTCCGTTAGAAATGGAAAACGTTCCACTGGGTCAGGCAGAGAATAGGGTTCTCTCTCAAGATGTTAGAGCCACTTTCCCTATGCCACGGTTTGACAATTCGGCCATGGATGGGTTTGCGGCGCGATCGGTCGATATACAAGGTGCGAGCCAGTCACACTCTGTAACACTCAAGGTGGTGGGTATAAGCTCAGCTGGTTCTCCCAGTGAGCTAGCGCTTGGCTCTGGTGAATGCATCCAATGCATGACCGGTGCAGAGATACCAGCTGGTGCTGATACAGTGGTGATGGTGGAGCACACGAGCGGGTTTTCAGGGTCAGATAGTGTCCAGATATTTTTGGAAACACCTCCCGGAAAACATATTCGAAAAAAAGGAGAAGAAATTCGGGAGGGAGATATTTTGATTTCCAAAGGGACCCGAATTACTCCCAGTGAAATCGGGACCTTGGCCACTTTTGGATATGGAGAATTTTCTGTGGTAAAAAAACCGCGCATTGCTATTTTTGGCACAGGGGATGAATTGGTGGAGCCAGGAAGTAAACTTAGATCTGGAGATATCTACAATTCAAACCTATACGTTTTTGCAGAGCTGGTTGAGAAGATTGGCGGTGAGGTCACCATGCGTAATGTCATTAAGGATGATAAGGACGCCCTGCGATCTTTTTTATCTAGGGCTTTGAACACCTGTGACGTCATTATTTCATCTGGTGGAGTTTCCATGGGTCGGTTTGATTATGTGCGGGATGTTTTTATGGAATTAGGTGTGCAAGAGTATTTTTGGAAGGTGGCACAGAAACCAGGGAAACCGCTCTTTTTTGGTAGCGGAAATGACACCTTGATTTTTGGGCTGCCTGGAAATCCCGTTTCTTCCTATATTGGGTTTATGGAGTGGGTCTGGTCAGTTCTGGAGACCATGATGGGGATTCCAGAATCAAAACCAACAACTGGTATTTTGACTGAACCATTCCCACGGGAAAAAGTAAAACACAGATATTTATTTGGTCAAGCATGGTTGGAGAACGGAAAACTGGTTTGCAAACCAACCATAAAAATTGGTTCCCATATGCTCTCATCTTCCTTGGAAGCCAACTGTATACTTGGATCAGAACAGGGGGAGATTCCCTTAAAAGCGGGGGATGAGATCTATGTTAATATATTGCCTTGGAAAAATATACAATGATCATAACCCCACAGGAACTGCAACAGTGGAAGGATGAAGGAAAATCTTTTACGGTGATAGATCTCCGTCCGGCAGAGCAGAGAGAAGAGTTCCCATTAGATGGACTGAGGTCTGTTATTGCTGAGCTGGGCTCTATTCCTATTACAGAAAGTGAGTCAGTACTGATTTGTCAATTCGGAATTGTGACTGAAGGAATTATTATCGAACGAGAATTAAAAAATGCGTTCAGTCTTTTGGGCGGGGTTCAGGCCTGGAATGCATACCAATCTGAGAAGGAAGATTTAAGTCGCTGGTCGCGGCAAACAGTCCTTCCGAATATTGGGTTGGAAGGACAGAAAAAACTTTTGAATGCAACTGTGGGAGTTGTTGGTATGGGTGGGCTGGGGTGTCCCGCCTCTCAATCACTTATAGCTGCAGGGATTGGAAAACTAAAAATAATTGATGGAGATAACGTTGAGCTTTCTAATCTTCACAGACAGCCACTCTATGGTGTTGAAGATATTGGCCGAATGAAAGTACAGGCAGCCAAAGAGAAATTGGAAAAATTGAATAGAGATGCCATCGTTGAAATAGTTGATGTATTTATTAATGATGACAATGGACTGAACTTTATAAGTGATGTAGATATTGTGATTGATGCGACGGATAACATTCCGGCTCGGTTGTTGGTTGACCGGTTTTCAAAGGAAGCGGGTGTGCCCATGGTCTATGGAGGACTGTACCGCTATGAAGGACAGGTCGCAATTTTAAATGCGAACGGACGTTCAGGCTACAGTGAATTATTCCCTGAACCACCATCCGTAGGGGGTACCTGCTCTGATGCCGGTGTGTTGGGCATGCTCCCAGGTATCATTGGAAATATCCAGGCCCTAGAAACTGTAAAACTCATTGTAGGTATTAAACCTAATCTAGTTGGTAAACTGCTGATGTATGAAGGTATGAGCCACACAGCCCAAACGATAGAACTATGATACAGGTAAAAGTAAAATGTTTTTCACATGTGAAATATGCATTGGAAACCGATGAACTAGAGTTAGAATTAGAGAGAGGAACAACAACGACGCGGTTGGACAAATTGATTCGTGAAAAAGCGAAAGGAAAACTGGATGGCGTGAGCCTGCGCGTGGCCGTAAACCAAAAGTATGTTCCTGAAGAAACAGTATTGGGCGATGGTGACGAGGTCGCACTCATCCCACCGGTGCAGGGTGGATAAATGATAAAAGTTGAAATTGTAAGCGGTCCGATTGATTTTTTCCCCCCTGATGATAATCATCGTCAAGATGGCGCAGAGCTGACGTTCAATGGCCGCGTCCGGGCCACGGAGCATGGAAAAAATATTACTGCTCTTGAATATGAAAAATATGAAGGTATGGCTCAAACAGAGCTGAAGCAATTGGCCAAAGAAACTGTACAGAGATTCCCTATCAATGACCTATTCTGTAGACACCGCATTGGGAGAGTGAATGTTGGGGAAACAAGTATCCATGTAGTGATCTGCTCAAAGCACCGACAGGAAGGTATTGATTCAATGTCTTGGTTTATTGCTGAACTGAAAAAACGGATTCCAATCTGGAAATGGGCTATACTGGAAGATGGTTCCAAGGTGCCAAGCGAATGTGTCCACTAACCTCTAGAAGATTCGCAAATAAGAGTTTTCTGTTTCTCAAGGTCCCCGATTCCCCTTATAAAATCATACTGAAGCGTTTGATAAAAATCCCAAGGATATTTTTTATAATTAATGCAAATTCCCGATATCATTACATCATAAAAACACAAACACTTTTCTATTAAGGAGTAAAAAATGAAAAAATATATTTTGTTATTATTTTTAACAGCATTTGTATTTGCTGGTGAAAAAACAGCCAACTTTAAGGTCAAGGGTATGTCCTGTAAATTTGGGTGTTCAGCCAAGATAAAGACCGCACTAGAGGGCGTTGATGGTGTGAAGTTGTGTGATGTCAATTTTGAAACAAGCACAACAACAGTGACCTACAATGATGAAGAAATATTGGACAAAGACATCATAAAAATCCTCAGTGAGAAAACCGATTTTGAAATATTAATTGAAAATAAACCAAAGGAAGAAACCTCTCCATTTAAGAGATTCCTTTCAAAATTTTTCAGAAGTTAAATTCCCTTTTTGGGAATCAAACTTATTACCCTGCCGGATCTTTATCCGGCAGTTTTATTTCCAGATACTTTTCCCTGGTCCGCCCATCGTAAGTGTCTGCCTGATGGTTTACCATACCTAGATTATATTAAATAGTTCGTTTGCCTATTTTTTATCCTATCGCTTCACATTATTTTTCACCATGGTTTTCATTTACGGATTAATGTATCCAAAAAAGTATATTCATATCAATATTTCAGTCCAACTCGATACTATATTTAGGGTGTATTTTTGTTATTCTTCCGTCGTTAAAATCTAGTGTGTGTTTTTAACCATTATCGTAGCAATCGTTTTTCTTGGAGATAATAATGAATCCAAAATTTCCTATAGTTCGAATGTATACCGATGAGAGCGGTCACACCCGGTTTGCTAAAATGTATCTACCGCTAGTTGAAAAATCTGGTTTGGGATCTGTTGGGTTATTTTCTTCCCTATTTGTTAATCCCAATGTGCTCGATAATTCAGGTGATTTGAGATTACAGTTTGCTATTACACCTCTTCCTAATGAAACTACAAAAGATGCACCAAAACTGGCCCACACTGCTCCCAGGAAGCAACTGGTCATTACCCTTGGGGGATGCCTGGAGTTTAAAAGTTGTGATGTCGGGGTGTATAGATCTCAGCACATTGCTATCATAAAATCGGGAGATGTTTTGTTAGCGGAAGACCTTGATGGTGCTGGCCATGTGTGGCGGTTTCTTCCAGATGATAGTGGTAGCTTGAGCCCTTGGATGCGGTGTTACCTTCATCTGGGAGAAGAATACGATCACCTGGTTTCCCAACTGGTTGAGGTTGCATAGTTGAAAACGTTGCTCTCTCTTGTTTTACTTTTGTTTTGTTCATGCAGTGAGCTCCATAAGGAGGCGGACTGTTTCGGAGTAAATGGAGGGAGTGCCGAGTACGATAGCTGCGGTGTGTGCGAGGGGAGTAACAGTTGTTATGGATGTGTGAGCAATCTGGCAGTGAACTTTTCAGACAGCGCAACCATAGATGATGGGTCCTGCATATTTGAAGTTGTTAAACTTACTTTTGAGAGTACGGGTCTGGTAAATACGTATTTTGATATAACGAAGGATTCCTCAAAATATATTTTCACTGTATCTTCTTTTGATGATGGATTCATAAGTAAATACAATGTGTGGGGCTATTTGGTACAGGGAGATATCGGATCCAATCAAAATACATTTAATATACTCGAAAGTTTTTTTGTAAACGATACTATTATAACAGATTTGATGGAACCTTCAGATGAGGGTTCAGAGATAAATATGGGAGTTACTGTGTTGTTGAACAATAACGATCAACAGCTCTACGAGAATTTCTATCCAAGTGATGAGCTATTAAATATTTTGTTTTTTGTTCAGTCAAATATTCCATATTGGTGTACCGAAGGTTATCATAAAATTGACAACATTTGTTACCACCCGGGAGACATGGTAATTCTACAAGAATTGGTTGGAAATTTTTCGCCAAGTGTATTGGTTGTTATGGAGGAGCCAGAGTGGGAGGAGGGCAGATTAGTTAATTTTCTTTGTCAGGGATGCACTATTGAGGGAACTCTCCCAGATAGTTTAGGGAACTTAACGGAGCTAAGAGAACTGCTAATTTCCGGTACCCTGTTAACAGGGGGGCTGCCGGAATCCCTGTTTGATCTGGAGCACCTTGAAGTATTGATATTGAGCGATAACCAATTAAGTGGTTCTATCCCTGAATCTATTTGCAATTTTGACATTAACAATATGATAATTGAGTTAGAGAACAATCAATTTTGTCCCCCATATCCGGAGTGCATTGAAGATTTTATTGGAAATCAGGACACGACTCAGTGTGGGGATAGATAATGTTTTTCATCAACATTTAATATAATATTTATGAGGATAAAAAAATGAAACAATACAGCTTAGGATTTATTTCAGGTGCATGTCTGATCGCAAGCACATTCCTTTTTCTTGGAGCAAAGGGATACCCAGATGTGATAAAAACAAACGAAATCCAAATTATTGATAGAGAAACAGGGAGGCTTGCCCTTCATCTTTATGCCAGCGCCGGTTCGGGAGGGGTAGTTATCTCCAGAACTGATGAAACAGAGAATGCCTCCAAAATTGTTTTAGGATGTGAGTCAAATGGGGGCTCAGTTACTCTGTACAATGCAAAGGATAAGATCATCGGTGGTCTGGTTCCGGACACAAATGATGGGGGAACACTAACCCTAAACAATGAGTTTGGTGAAAACAGATGTTACCTTGGTGCTGACAATAAAAACAATGGTCTCATTCAGCTGTTTGACAGTTATGGCTATTTTGGTTGGCAGGAATCAGGGAAAAATAACTGAGTAAACTATGGACAGCGTTCAAATTATTTATCCAATTTTGCCGATCGTAGCTCTCCATTTCTATGCACATATTCATTTAAGCTTTAGTACCTATAGAGCGATTAAATCTCGGGAGGTTAGTCACCTGTATTTCCAGGTGTATGAGGGTGGTGCTCCCGGTTATCTCAAGGCAGCGCGGGATCACTATAAAAATTTTACCGAACAGCCTATTCTATTTTATCTATTATGTATATTGTTGTTTGTTACCGATAGCGTAATCGCTCTTGATATATACCTTTCCTGGGGATATACATTATTCAAGGTCATCCACAGTTTCATTCGTTTTACATCCAACTATGTACCTCATCGGGCAAAGATATTTTATATCTGTTATTTTATACTTGCTGGTGGATGGATTCGCTTTGTTTTCAGTCTTTTTTGAGATTGATGGTCACTTGAAATAATAAAACCAACTCCTTGGTTTGAGGGTAATCATTGACTATTTTTGTATAGGCTATTAAAGTAATTTCTTAATTCATTGGTTAGGAGGCTAAAATGAGATATTACCATCCTGTGCTAAAATTATTTTCTTTTGTTTTTCTGATATCTTGTATCATAGCAAAAAACCCTATATCCAAATCCGATAAAAATGATCGCCCGCCATTTAACATGTTCAGCGATGAGATGCTGGAACAAGGGGAGTGGGGCTATGACCCCGAATCAAATTCTGGCTGGTTTGGGATCAGAGAAGATAAAATCCCCTCAGGAGAGTGTGTGACACCGGAGCAGGAAGCGGAGATACTGGGAAGACTGGATGAGAATATTGCTTATCTGAGAGAGAGAGGGCTTTTGCTGGAAACCCCAAGCCGTGTTCCCACTGATTTCACCTGGCCCTTGGAGCCTACCGAGAATTTCACAGCAAACGATTACTGGGCAATCTCAGGATTTGTTGATAATGATCCCACAGCGTTAGCGGTAGATTATTTATGTTATGCACGTACGTACAATGGGCACAATGGAACAGACTATTATTTATGGCCTCACAGCTGGAACATGATGGACAATGAGGAGGTGGCTATTGTTGCGGCTGCTCCCGGAACAATTATTGATAAGTATGATGGGCAATTTGACAGAAGATGTTCCTGGGGCGGGTTTTACTGGAACGCTGTTTACATTATGCATGACGATGGTTCGACGGCCTGGTATGGTCACATGAAATCCAATTCACTGACCCCTAAGTTAGTAGGTAACACTGTAGAAAGGGGCGAATACCTTGGGATGGTAGGAAGTTCAGGGAATTCTATGTCACCACACCTTCACTTTGAGGTCAGGGATGTAAATGGGGTTGTGGTGGATCCTTATGAAGGACCCTGTAATGATATAGATGAGTCACACTGGGAGGATCAGCATTCCTATCGCGTAACAGCTCTCCAAAGAGGTGGAACGTATGGGGCTACGTCTTGGTGGATGGACTGTCCTGAACCAAGCATTCTAAACTACCGAGATCATTTTATAAATTATGAATATGGTTTTGTTGCAGGATATTTCAGGGATGTTCTCCAAGGAAACCCTTTTTATTTTCAGCAAGTCGACCCAAATGGGCAGGTTGACCATTTGCAAACAATTAACCCCGATGGAAATTACTCATCTTTTTGGTGGTGGTATGGTGGGAGGTTTATAGATAATTCTCCGCCAGGAGAATACGCATTTAGAATTTTACTAAATGGAGAAGCCCACGATTTCCCATATTATTGGGAAATGTCTGGGTGCACTGACCCCTCGGCAGATAATTATGACCCAGATGCAGTGATTGATAACGGTACCTGTACCCCCTGTAACACCGGAAGTGAAATAAAAATTCTATTGGGTTTTGATAACTATCCTGAGGAAACATTTTGGACTATTAATGATGCAGATAATGTGAACAATTATTTGTCCGGTGGTTATTTGGTAGGTAATACACATAGTTACTGCGCCTCACCGGGGACATATAAGGTAACCGTATATGATACCTATGGAGATGGAATGTGCTGTGAATTTGGAGATGGTGGATATTCCATCATAGTAGATAATGAGCTAGTGTGGGAAGGAGGAGATTTTCTTTACGAGGAAGTAACAACAGTGGTTATTGAGGGTGAAGGAGAAGGTACAGTTGATACGGAATACAGCTCAGGCTGGAATCTGGTAGGGCTCCCTGTTGAGACAGAGGACTCATCCTATGAGTCTCTGTTCCCAACTGCCTACTCTGGTTCCCTCTACTCATTTGATGGTGGTTACTCTGAGGTAGGTCAACTGGAAAATGGTGCGGGATACTGGCTGAGGTTCCAGGAGAGCAGTACGGTGGAATTTACCGGCGGAATGTTTAATGAAATT
>DASCRE010000079.1:0-10416 GCA_034408645.1 Fidelibacterota bacterium
TGAGATCGAAATTCCACTCCTTCATCCGAAATTTTATTTAATCGCGCTAAAGAGAATACTTGAAATCCACCGCTATCTGTTAACATTGGTCCTGTCCATCCTGAAAACAAATGAAGTCCGCCGGCATCCTTTACTATAGCATCTCCCGGTTTTAGGTAGAGGTGGTACGTATTCCCCAATATTATTTCTGTATTAAGATACGTTAATTCTTGGGGAGTGAACGTTTTAACCGTTCCCAATGTCCCCACAGGCATGAAGGTTGGTGTGCGGATGGCACCATGAAAAGTATTTAACAATCCCGTTCTGGCTGATGAACGGGTATCTTTTTGAGTGATTTTAAAGTTCAATCAATATCAGATTTGACAACTACCAGTCGGCACCAAATGAGAAATAATACTGGGGCTTTGAATAACCTCCGTTATCTTTCACATCCCAAGCGACATCTATTCTAAGCAAACCAATTGGAGTGAAGAGTTTAATCCCTGTTCCAAATCCTGAGATAGTTGGTGAGGTCACGGTTGAATCATTATATTTTGAGTTGAGCACATCTTGATCCCAAAATTCATCTTGCCGGTCCCATGCAGCACCTATATCATAAAATAAATGTCCGAACAGATATGTGGCCATAACATTTTTTGGGGGACCAAAGGCAAAGAGGAATGGAAAGCGATACTCAAAGTTCATGAGGGCAACATTAGCCCCCTGCCGCTCTACATATCGGGTTCCCCTGACAGGCATAGCATATTCCGCGAAAAATATATTCTTTAGAATATTATCACTTTCTTCCAAAACTGGTGACCTGGAAGGGCCTATATCCTCCTCCCCATTTGACTCTCCATTCCCGAAATACCAGTTTGGCAGGCCTCCCAAGAAAAACTGCTGCTGGTCAGACCCCATACTTCTCCCCAACATTATTCTTCCCGCTAATGAGTAGTATTTTCCATACCTAATATATTTTCTTGCGTCCCATGTGAGAGTATTAAACTCAAGGTTCCCTTTCCCCATTCCAGGGCTGAATCTGAGTGATAAATTTTGTCTAAATCCATCTACGGGTCCAGTATATCCAAATACTGAGTTATCATACACCCAGCTTATCCTAGGAAGTATAGCAGATAGCTCTGCAATTAAATCTTCATTGACTTCTCCTGTATTTGAATTTTCCCAAAATTCCTTATAATTAAACATGTGCCCTGTCAACCCAAGATCAAATCTTTGGAATCGGTTAAAAGGATAGGTTATAAAACCTCCACCAGCGACCTGTTTCAGCCGTCCATATACTGGCCCGTAACTTGAAAAACCCATCTGCCATAAATATGCAGTTTGATAAAGTAGTAAATGATAATCATATCGCTTTTTTAAATTTGAAAAAGCCAAACTAAAATCACTGTTATCAAGAGAAATTACTACATCAGTTCCAAAACTGATGCGGTAATCACCGAGAATATCACTCCAATAAAAATAAGTCATGCCTTGAGCACCATAAATATTGCTAAAAGAAAAACTCCCCCCAGCAAAATCCAACGTAAATTTTGGAAGGTATTTTTGGGAAATAAACTCTCCACTTTGCCGTAAACTATCCTCAGAAAATTCCGTAACATCATTGTCAGCTAATTGATCATTAAAATGTTCATAGCTGGGTGCAAAAATATAACGGCTGTAATCAGAAGAGAGCTCTCCTATACTGTGCTTTCTGCTTTTATCCAAACGTAAGTCACTGAACGAATCATCCTCATTTTTATTTATATAATAGTTCGTAGGCTCGATTTCAAATGCCGGTGATTCAATGGGATAGGATAATGTATAAATATCCCATCCGCCTTCACTATAACCTGAAAAAACCAATGTTTTATCATCTCCAGATAAACTCAGTTGTTGGATACCTGTTAGGACATTGGTTATGTGCTGCACCTTCCCAGATGGTATTTCATGACGTATAATGTTCCATATACCCTGATCATCTGAGGTATAGAATAAAATATTTTTTGTGTGCGCCCATATGGGATAGGTTTCATCATGATCTGTTGATGTAATTCTCTCCATCTCTTTTGTTTGTGTATCAAGAACATAAATGTCTCGCTGGGTGTAGTCATGCTCAAACATATTTAGAGAATTCCAATCCTCATCATCACTTTTTACAATATGCCCGCCCCGGTCGGAGACAAATGCTATAAATTTCCCGTCAGGACTCCAAGTTGGTTCTGAGTCTGAGAAAAGGTCATCCGTTAAATTTTCAAGAGTTTTGGATTTTAGGTCATATAAGAAAATATCACTCGCATTACCTCTGTTTCCAACAAAGCAAAGATAATTCCCATCAGGGCTCCAAGAGGCAGTAAATAACCCATCTAAATCAAAAGTTAATTTTTTTGACTTTTCTGTTTCAACATTTATAAGGTAAAGAGCATCTGCGTCTCCAGATTTCGAGGCAATCACTATATTTTGCCCATCCGGTGACCAGGAGATTCCCGGCTGTAGCCATTTTAATTCTTCAAAATTAATGGATCGATTTCCTTTAATTACTTTTTTCAACACCCTCCCATCTAGAGCGTCTATCAATAAAATGTCAGCATATCCTGAGCGGTCTGACAAAATAGCAATCTTACTTCCATCTGGAGATATTGCTGGGGAAATATTATAAAAGTTTTCCTCTTCTTTGTGGTCAGTTAACTGTTTTGCGACATCTTCAACTTCTTCACGTCCGGCTACATCAGGCCAATAGTCTTTTTTTAAATACTTATGCCATTTTTCACTAAGATCTTCATAGTCCATTCCTAGAGCGCGTCTGAATCCTTTTTCCGCATTTTGCGATTGTTTCATTTCTAGCAAAATCTCACCAACTTTTTCCCTCCCGTAGGTTGAAGCAATATATCGCCATACAGATTGACCGCCTCTGTATGCCATGTACGCATCCAGTTGCTCCACCCTGGGCATCTGCTCATGTATTGCCATATCCCGGATGATCATATCTGATTTTGTGTCCCAATTCAAGGATAAATATTCTGCTAGACCTTCGTTAACCCATAGGGGAATCCTTAATTTGATTTTACCAGTAATAATCCCCTGTATTGAACCACCGTACATCATATCATTAACTATAGCATGAACCAGCTCATGGTGAATAACATGACGAAATTGATCATAAGATCCCTCAAAAGGTAATACCACTCTATTTTTAAATAATTCTGTCACCCCACCAATACCTTCATACATGTAGCTGTCTACGACATTAGTTTGTTGAAAATCATTGTGAGAATTGTACACAATAATGGAAATCGGTTTTTTAATGGTCCATCGTAAATGTTTTGAAATCTGTTCATAGGCGTCTTCAGATTCATTTACTGTAAATTTTGCAAGGTCGCTGTTTTGTTTATAAAAAAACACATCAAAATGGGGGGACCTGATATAATTCCAATCGAAATTCTCATACTGAACTTTGTTTTGACCGAATTCCTGACAAAATCCACAGGACACATATAGTAACAATACAATTTGGATGTATTTTTTCATGATCATTAGACTAAATAATATAGGGGATGTTCCAAATAAATTAGATGTATTATTCTCTCACAAGTTGAATTATCGGCATAAATCTACAAGGAAACTCTCCAAGATTCCTTTCAATTAATCCAAAAGTAAATTCCCTTAAACTCTTTGTCTATTCAGTTCTCTGAAGGTAAGTTTCACTATCGATGAAATTGCCGCTTTATTTTATTTCCGATTTACATTTAAGACTGGATCCTTCTGAAGAGGAGGTTCAGCGTCAAAAACGATTGTTTCATTTTTTCAGGCATATTGCTGAAACAAAAGGGACTTTGTTCATTGTCGGTGATCTCTTTGACTTTTATTTTGAATATAAAAACGTAATTCCAAAGGATTTTTTTAATTTTTACATGGAAATACATCGTCTCAAAGAAGCTGGAGTGAACACCCATTTTATTTTCGGGAATCATGATTATTGGGTGATGAGTTTTATAACCAAAGAACTTATGTACAAAGTCTATGATGGTGATCTTGAATTTACCACAAATGGGAAAAGATTTTTATTGACACATGGCGATGGATTGCTTTCTTGGGATAGGGGTTACCGTATTATGAAAAAGATAATTCGAAGCCCTTTTTTTATATGGTGTTATCGGTGGCTCCACCCAAACATAGGATATTGGATCGCAAAAAAATTCTCAGGGGACTTAGGGCACTATACTCATCCAGATGAGTACAATCGAAAAGTGTTGGATGAACTAACACCGTTTGCCCATAATAAAATCAAAGATGGGGTTGATTATGTACTCTGTGGTCATTACCATCAAGCAACAGAAAAACAGATTAACTCCGGAAAACTCTTGATATTAGGTGATTGGTTTACTTTTGATTCTTATGGGATATTTGATGGAGAAAATCTTGTGTTAAAACGATGGAATTCAAAAAAATCATCTTCAATACTATAAAAGGGGATTGCTCCCTGCAAGAGTTACCATAATAGCATTCTGCACATGGAGGCGGTTTTCCGCCTGGTCAAAAACGATAGAGCAATCTGCTTCCATTACACCATCTGTGACCTCCCTCCCTCGTTCTGCCGGTAGACAGTGCATAAAAAGTGCAGATTCTCCTGCTGTCTCCATTAAGCTTTCGTTTACCTGAAATTGTTGAAAAACTTTCTCCCGTTCTTCCGCTTCAGATTTTTGACCCATGGATGCCCACACATCGGTGTAAACAATATCTGCATTTTTTATTGATGTGTGGGCATCATTGCTAATCTCAATTTCAGAGCAACCTCCGCTCTTTGCCAATTGAACTGTCTTACTATCAGGAGAAAATCCTTCAGGACAAATGCAAACAAAATTCATTGATAATTTTGAAGCCAAGTGAAGCCAGGAATGAACAATGTTGTTTCCATCACCTACATAACAAATTTTCAATTCTTCAAATTTCTTCTTATGTTCCCAGATTGTGAAAATATCTGTCATGATCTGACAGGGGTGATTGTAATCCGTCAAACCATTAATCACCGGTATGTCTGAATATTTGGCTAATTCCAAAATGTGTTTATGGTCAAAAAGACGTGCCATTATTATATCATTATAGCGACTGAACAATCGTGATATGTCTTTGATAGCTTCCCGCTTACCTATACCAATGTCGTTTGGGCCCAGAAACAGGGCGTGCCCTCCCATCCACTCAAAACCTACTTCAAAGGAAACTCGTGTCCTAGCAGATGGTTTGGCAAATATCATAGCCAACGACCGATTTTTGAACGGGGTATAATCCTCCCGATTTCTGAATTTTTGCTTGAGCTCTTTTGCCAGATGAAGAATGTCAATAAGTTGGTTTTTTGAATAATCTGAAATGTGTATAAAATGTTTTGACAAAATTAATCCCTTCAATTAAAAATTAATTATTCCCAACGAAACTATAAAATATAGCGGCTTAAATCCTGATCCTTGGCAATATCTGCCAACTTCTCTTTCACTATTTTTGGTGTTATTTCCAGAGTAACGTTAGATGATTTTCCTTTTACCTTTTCATACATATATTCATCAAGAAGGGTAGTCATGATTGTGTGCAACCGTCGGGCTCCAATGTTCTCAGTTTTTGTGTTTACTTCTGTCGCTATTTTTGCGATTTCTTTTATTGATGATTTTTGAAAACGAAGGGTTACCCCTTCCGCTTCAAGCAATGCCTGATATTGTTTAATAAGAGCTGATTTTGGGTGGGTGAGAATTTTTACAAAATCTCCAGTAGTAAGTTTGTCCATCTCCACTCTTATAGGGAAACGTCCCTGAAGCTCTGGGATCATATCTGACGGAGTGGACATATGAAACGCACCAGCAGCAATAAATAAAACATGGTCTGATTTTACCGAGCCGTGTTTTGTGCTGACAGTACTTCCTTCAATAATTGGGAGAAGATCTCTTTGCACTCCTTCGCGGCTCACATCTGGGCCGGCACTCCTTTCATTACCACAAATTTTATCAATCTCATCTAAAAATACGATCCCGTTATTTTCCACTCTCTCCTTTGCAATTCGAATTATCTCATCCCTATCCAGAAGGTTTTGAGTTTCATTTTCCACAAGGACATCCCTGGCCTGAGAAACTTTCATACGCTTGTGTTTTTTGTTTGCAGGTAACACGTTTGAAAGCATGTCCTTGATGTTCGATCCCATCTCCTCCATCCCGATGGACCCAAATACCTGCATCGTAGGTAGATTTTCCTCTGGAACATCCAATTCAACAAACCGGTCTTCAAATTCGCCGTTCTCTAATTTTTTCTTGAGCTTAGCACGATTTCGTTGATATCGTTTTTCAGCATCTTCAGATTTTCGTCTTTCCGCAGCTACACTTTCACCTGGAAAGAGCAAATCCACCAATCTATCCTTTGCCAATTCTATTGCCTGATCAATAACTTTTTTTTCCTGCTCGTGTCTCACCATATTTACCGATGTGTTCATCAAATCTCTGATTATGGATTCCACATCCCTGCCTACATATCCTACCTCTGTAAATTTGCTCGCTTCCAATTTCAAAAAAGGAGCATTGGCAAGATTGGCCAATCGCCGTGCTATTTCTGTTTTCCCTACACCGGTAGATCCGATGAGGATAATATTATTAGGGACAATTTCATCCTTCATATCTTTAGGGACCTGCTGTCTTCTCCATCTGTTTCTAAGGGCAATAGCTACAGAACGTTTGGCGTTTTTCTGACCAACAATAAATTTATTCAACTCCTTAACAATCTGCTTGGGTGTAAGTGCGCTCATTCCGTCTCCATTACTGTAATTGAATCATTGGTGTAAATACAAATTTCAGATGCAATTATTAATGATTTTTCCACCACTTTTTTTGCATCCATTTTTGTCGTTTGCATCAGAGCTTTTGCCGCCGCCTGAGCATATCCTGCTCCTGAACCAATCGAAATTATAGGGCCATCTGGTTCTATTACATTCCCATCACCAGATACGATAAAACTGGATTGACTATCCATGAGCGCTAAGAGAGCATCCAAATGGCGAAGGTATTTGTCCGTCCTCCATTCCTTTGCAAGCTCAACCACAGATCGTTTTAAATCTCCGTTGAATTCATCTAACTTACCCTCAAATTTTTCAAAGAGTGTTAAAGCATCTGCAGCTGCACCAGCAAATCCACTGAGAACAGTACCTTTCTCAGAATAAAATTTTCGGACTTTTACAGCTTTTTGCTTCAGCGCCATATCTCCAAAGGTGACCTGACCATCACCCCCTAGAGCTGCTTTCCTTTTATAGCGAACTCCCAAAATAGTTGTGGAGCGTATTATCGGTTGTTTACTTCCAAATTGGTTCATCTACTGATTCCCAAGAAGTTTGAAAAGATCCGAATCTGCCGGAAGGACAAGCGTAGTTTTCCCATCTATGATCTTTTTATATGTTTCGAGAGTGCGGACAAATTCATAAAAATCCGGATCGGCACCAAAAGCTTTAGCATAAATTTCCAGTGCTTTTGCTTCTCCTTCACCGCGGATTTGCTGGGACTCCTTATAGGCATTAGCTAAAATAATTGTCTTGTCCTTTTCTGTTGTGGCTCGGATTTTTTGTGCTTCCTCTTCCCCCTCAGAGCGGAACTTATTTGCCTGTCTCTTTCGTTCTGCCTCCATCCTAGCGTAAATGGATTTCTCATTTTCTTTAGGTAAATCCACCCGCTTTATCCTTACATCCACAACTTCAATTCCATAAGGGGAAGTGGCAACCTTACTATTGCTAGTTATCTTGTCCATTATAATCTCACGATTTTCGGTGATAATCTCACTCATTTCATGGGTTCCCAATTCCCTTCTTAATTCTGAATAGACTATGTCATCCAAGCGGGTGATAGCCGTGGGAATTGCTTGTACTGTCTTAAGAAATAAAAGCGGATTAACAATCCTCCAGCGGACATAATTATCAACAATGAGAGACTTTTTATCTCTGCTCAAGATTTCCTCTGGTGGAACATCATATTCAAGCAGACGGTTATCAAATACCACGGCATTTTGTATCGGGATAGGAAGTTTAAAATGCAACCCCGGTTCTTTGATCGTTCTTACAGGTTTTCCAAATTGCAGAATGACCACCTGCTCAGTCATATCTACAATGAAAACTGTAGAGAAGAATACAATACCACACAAAATTATGAGTGCAATGATTAATTTCTTCATTATTTGCCCCCTTCTTTATTTCCAGTCAGATTTAATAAATTCAGTAAATTTCCTCCTTCACCATCAGGAACAATAAATTTTTCTATTCCCGGGAGTATGTCTTCCATCGCTTCCAGATAGAGCCTTTTTTTAGTAATGGATTTTGCTTTTTTATATTCTTTCAGCATGGATTTGAACTTTGCCACATCTCCTTCAGATCTTTTGATCCTTGCCTCACGGAACCCTTCTGCTTCTCGAATCATTGCCTGTGCTTCTCCCCTTGCTTTTGGGATGACATCATTCCGATAGCCCTCAGCCTCATTAACTAACCGATTTTTATCTTCTTTTGCAGAGGCCACATCCTTAAATGCTGCAATGACGTTTTTAGGGGGAGAAACGTCTTGTAGTTGGACCGCTACAACGAGAATCCCCGAATTGTACTTGTCTAAGATAGATTGTAAAAGTGACTTGGTTTCTTCCTGAATCATCAGTTTTCCCGAAGTGAGGGCTTGGTCAATTCCGTGACGCCCCACCACCGTTCTCAGTGAAGCCTCAGCTGCCTCTCGAACAGTGAGGACAGGACCGATAAAATTAAATAGGAATGCCTCCGGATCTTTCAGTTTGTACTGAACAATCATTTCAGCATCCACGATGTTCTCATCTCCTGTTAGCATAACACTTTCTTGTTCTACGGTGCGAAACTGGTTTTTCCCAACGGTCCTGAATCCAATCTCAATCCGCTTGACCTCTGTAACTTTTGGGGTCTTAACGGTTTCAATTGGAAAAGGAATATGAAATCGAAGTCCAGACTGTGCGACTCTGTTTACTTTTCCAAACCGTTGAACCACTCCCACTTCATCGGGCCCAACTTGGTAAACACCCGTTATAAGCCATAGGAAAGTAGCAACCCCTAAAATGGGAACAATGCCCAATGATAGGAGTTTTTCAGGTATTTGGTATTCTTTATCTCCAATAATTACACGACGATTTGCCATTATAATATCTCCTTATTTAAATAATTCTTCTAAGCCGGGCTACAGGAATATTCAATTGCTTTCGGTATTTCGCAATTGTTCTGCGTGCCAAGGGGAACCCTCTGTCTTTCATAAGGGCTAAAATTTCTTCATCTGTGATAGGATTTTTTTTATCTTCGTTATCAATTAATTCCTTCAAAGATTGCTTTGCTTTTCGATTGCTCACGACTATACCATCACCTATTTCAACTGTGGTGGTAAAAAACGATTTTAGCTCAAATATTCCAAAAGGGGTATCTACATATTTCCCTCTGGTGCTTCTACTTACTGTGGAGATATCAACATCGATCTCATCAGCAATATCCTGCAATTTCATTGGCTCTAAAACTTCGATATCCCCATTGAAAAATTCAGGCTGTTTTTGGATAATAGATTCCATTACAGCAGTTAATGTGTGACGACGCTGCTTAACAGCCTCGATCAACATTCCAGCACTCTCAACTCTCTCCTTCAAATATTTCTTGTCTTTTTCTACTAATGATTTTTCTGTAGATAAATCCTTATACATTTCATTTATTACTAATTCAGGGATACCCTTGTCATTGGTTCTTATTACCCACTTTCCTTCCCTTTTATAAATGATAAGGTCTGGTATCACCGTTTCTCTTCCAGTAATCTTACCTTCTCCAGGGTGAGGGTTTAATTTCCCAATTTGTTTCAATGCTGCCTTTAATTCATCACGAGTACATTTAAAATAATTTTCAATTTTTTCAAATCTTTTATGAATAAAATCATCATAACATTCCGACACAATTAAATAAGGCAGTGAATGGGTGTCTTCACTTAATTGAACCAATATACATTCTTTTAAATTACGTGATCCTATCCCTTTAGGTTCCAAATTCTGAACTATATTCAATATAGGGAAAAGGTCCTCCTCCTCTAAATCAAATCTGTCCGCAATCATAGTAAGTTCAATATCTAAATATCCACGTTCATCAATATTCCAAATTATCTCTTCACACAATGATCGTTCCAAACTACTGAGAGAATAATCATCCAATTGTTTGACAAGTCTTTCCATAAAATCGGGCTTATCTGGAAGTGGAAAATCCAATAGATCTTTTTGTTCACCTTTGGGTTGAATGATTTCATAATTAGAATCTACCGGATCCATATCAAGCGAATTATCTTCTTCAAGCGTTTCTTGGTCTGTTTCTTGGTCTGTTTCTTGGTCTAGTGATTCCAAAACAGGGTTTGACTCTAATTCGTTTAAAATGTGTGCCTCAAAGGAAAGAGA
>DASCRE010000080.1:0-2560 GCA_034408645.1 Fidelibacterota bacterium
TGATAAACCATTTTACGATTTATTAATATGTGATAAAGCAAAGAGAATAGAAGAAATATGATTTTAATCTCTCACAGAGGAAATATAGATGGTGTAATTCTCAAACGAGAAAATACAAAATCTTATATTCAAGAAGCTATTGATCTAGGTTATGATGTTGAAGTGGATGTTAGATACGTAGATGATAAATTTTTATTTGGACACGATTTTGGTCAGTATGAAGTCGAGTTACAATGGTTATTGAATAGAAAGGATAAGCTGTGGGTACATTGTAAAGATTTTGAAGCCTTGAGTGAACTAATCGATACAAAGATAAGAGTTTTTTATCACCAAAAAGAAGATTACACTATAATAAGTGATAATCATATATGGGCTCATAATTTAAATAATATTGATAATAAATGTATAATACCACTATTAAGCGATGATGAATTAATGAAGTGGAATCCAGCAGATGTTTATGGGATTTGTTCTGACTATATAGGAGCATGGAATGGTTAATTTGATAACATTGGCGGGCAGGGGTCAGAGATTTGTAGATAAAGGATACGAGTTGCCAAAACCCCTACTGAGAGTGAACGATAATTACATGGTATGTGAAGCTGTAGATTGTTTACCGGTTCCGGACAGATATGTTTTTGTATGTTTGGAAGAGCATCGGAAAAAATACAACATCGATATAATGCTGACGGATAGGTACCCAAATTCTGAATTAGTTTTCATGGAAGGAGTCACTGAGGGACAGGCCATGACAGCAGAACTGGGCATTTTACAATCAAGCATCCGTCCAGAGGAATCACTGCTTATCAGTTGTTGCGATTATGGTCTCAGATGGGATGAAAATAAATATGATGAGTTGTTGGAATCTGATATTGTGGTTTGGACGACAATCCATAATAAGGCATTTTCGGACGATCCGGATTCGTATAGTTGGTTAGATGTTGATGAAACTGGAAATTTATTAAAAACGTATGTGAAACAAAAAATATTTGAAGATTCATATAACGAGCGCGCAATAGTCGGAACTTTTTATTTTAAACGAGCTAAGTATTTTTTAGAAGGGCTGACCAGGATATATGAGAATAACATTAGAAGTAATGGTGAATTCTACATAGATAATATTTTTAATACTTTAACGGATTTAGACATAAAGGTATTTGATGTAGACGAGTATTACTGCTGGGGAACTCCAAAGGAATTTTATGAAGATCAAATATTGGGATAAGTCAGACAAGACAGATATTAGAGTTCTTGATGCTGAGAGAAATATAAACATTGGATATTTCAAGAATTGTGTAATCGATGGCGCTAGCATTCATTATCCACTACCACTCATTAAGTCCAATGGTGAATTACTTCTCCCTACGATAGAGATGTTCATGTCTCTTGGTAGAGGTACAAGTTATGAATCGGATATGGAATGGGAATGCACAAATACGGATACAAACAAAATAGAAACTACACCAGTTTTTTATTTTGTGTATAATTGTGCGAATTATTTTCACTGGATCTATGACACAGTTCCTTATCTGTATTCTTATTTTGAAGAAAAAAAGAAGGTCAGCAATTTAAAATTACTGGTAAGTGTACCCGAAGGCAAACGCGATCTGTATCCATTCGTGTACGAGACTTTGGATTTGTTGGGGATTAAGAGAGAAGATTTAATTTTTCTCGATAGAGCAACGCAATATGAAACTATACTTGTTGGGTCTTCGTTGACTCATAACAGGATGTCATTGGATCCACCACATAAAGGAGTTTTTTCTATAATCAATTCGATGGATGCTGAAGATGGTGAAAGGAAAAAAATATATGTGTCCAGACGGACTTGGACACAACCTAAATCTGATAATATCGGAACTGATTACACTGCCGAAAGGATGTGTGTAAATGAGGATGATGTCGTTGAATTGTTACGAAGTTATGGGTTTGAAGAGATTTTCTGCGAAAACTTATCAATGGAAGAAAAGATCAGCGTGTTTAGATCTGCAGAGAGCGTTGTGGGTCCGATAGGAGGAGGCATGTCAAATGTTCTTTTCTGTAAACCAGACACTAAAGTCATATCTTTGAACAGTCCAGAGTTTTTTGATATAAATAAAAGACTTGAGTACGCTTTGACTCACACGGACATTTATATGTTCAACGATACAAAATTTGTAGATAGGAAAGATGATGTTATTACCGGCGAAAGCGCTCTGTCAATTTCTGGTGGAATGAATTCTCCTTGGATGGTCGACTTGAATAAATTGAAAGAGTGTTTCGCATGAAAAAGAACATAGTTTGGTTACCTATGATAGTCCATCAGGACAATACGGAAAAGTATGGTGGATATGGATATTTTGAATATATTCGAAAATCATGGGAATATTGGTGTGAACGAAATGATTGTTTACTCGTACCTTTTATACAACCGGTCCAGGACGACCTGTTCAGGTTTCGCCCAAATTGGCAAAAGATCATGTATGTATTTGACATCTTGGATGACACGGGCATCAAGTATGATCAGATCTTTCTCGCCGACAGCACGTGCATGATCAAATGGAATGCACCAAATCCGTTT
>DASCRE010000081.1:0-2207 GCA_034408645.1 Fidelibacterota bacterium
GAGAATGAACGACTGGCATGGGCAACGGGGTTTACCGGGTCAGCCGGTATGGCTATTATTTCTAAGGATACTGCCGCTATTTTTGTAGATGGCCGCTATACCGTTCAGGTAAAGGAGCAAGTGGACGTCAACCTCTATAATATTCTTCATATCTCCAATGATCCCTGGATAAAATGGCTGAAAGCCAATCATAAATCAGGAGAAAAAATTGGCTATGACCCCCGAATGCATCGGGCAAACTGGAAAAAAAACACCGAAAAGAAATTAAACGGGACGTTCAAATTAGAGGCCGTGATAGAAAATCCCGTTGATTTATTTTGGGAAAACCGCCCAGAATCCATGGGTGACAAGGCTATCCTGTTGGATGAAAAATATACAGGAGAATCCAGCATTGATAAGAGGTTGGAATTGGGAAAGGTTATTTCTGATAATGGCTGCCAAGCCGCTTTTATTACGCAATTGGATTCTATCGCCTGGCTTTTGAATATTCGAGGAACTGATGTGCCCTGCAATCCGGTGCTCCTTTCTCATGGGATTCTATACGCTGATGGTGCTTTCGACCTCTTTATTCCAGAAACTAAAATTCCTGATGGATTTCATCAGCATGTAGGCGGAAATGTAAGGGTTTTCTCCCAAGAGAAAATCAAGTCCAGATTAAGGGAGTTATCCGGAAATAAAGTACAATTTGATGCAGCCAATAGCAATGTATGGTCCAAAAATATTCTCTCTAATTCTAATCTAGAACTTGTGAAAAAAGATGATCCATGCTCTCTACCCAAAGCCTGTAAAAATGAGGTTGAAATTTTAGGAATGAAGAAATGCCATATTCGGGATGCAGTAGCTGAAATTACTTTTTTATCATGGCTGGACAGTAATGTTAATAAGGGTAATCTGTATGATGAGGCTATATTAGCCGATAAACTGGATTCCCTTAGATCAGAGCAGGATGATTTTCGAGGAATCAGTTTTGGCACCATTTCAGCAGCTGGGAGCAATGCAGCCATGTGCCATTACAGCCATAAGAATTATGATACACCCGGTAAACTAGAGATGGATTCAGTCTATTTGGTTGACAGCGGCGGCCAGTATTTAGATGGTACTACTGATATTACCCGGACAGTAGCTATTGGGTCACCCAGTGAATTCATAAAAAAAGCATTCACGCTGGTGCTAAAAGGACATATCTCTCTAGGTTCTGCTCAATTCCCGGAAGGTATCGGTGGCCAGCATTTGGATACATTAGCACGACAATTCCTCTGGCATGAAGGCTTGGACTTTGACCATGGAACCGGTCATGGCGTTGGCTCTTATCTGAATGTTCATGAAGGTCCACACCGCATTGGAAAAGGCTCTAATAATGTTCCTCTAAGAGAAGGTATGGTGGTCTCCAATGAACCGGGATATTATGAGGAGGGGCAATTTGGTATCCGTATCGAAAACCTGATATTTGTGAAGAAAGTTGGAGAAGTGGATGGAAAAAAACTCTTGGGTTTTGAAAATCTTACCTTTGTCCCCATTGACACCCGCTTATTGGATTACTCCATAATGACCCATAAAGAAAAAGACTGGCTGAATGGTTACCATGCAGAAGTATTTGAAAAGATAGGTCCGTATGTTGAAGGAGAGGTGTTGGAGTGGCTGGAGAAGGCGGTTAAATCTATATAATAGAATGATCCTATCGAAAATAGACTATTAAGAAATTTATCCTTCGAAAGGTTTTATTTTAAAAAACTATTTTTCCAACACAACCAACACTAATGGTATAAGTAAAAGGCGTTTCATTGGTTTAAATTTTCATCTGTTTGGCGATTACCTAATGGTACCTCATGTATTCTCCTTGATTCCTTAATAAGGCTTACAATCACCTTTCTTTTTGGATCTAGATTACCAATCTTGCATAATCTTATTTGCTTCGAACAATAGATTTGAAGTCATTTCCTGAAGGATTTTGAAACACTTTTAAATCAAACTCAGATACTATTGCCATTAAATGATCAAAAATATCCGATTGAATAGATTCATACCTTATCCAATCTGTATCATTGGTAAATACATAAATTTCCATGGGAAGACCTTTTTCTCCTGGTGGTAATTGTCTAATTAGAAAAGTCATTTCATCATGTATATCACTATGATTTTTTAGGTACACTTTTATATAAGCACGAAACGTTCCAATGTTTGTAAATCGCCTTTCATTTACCATTTGA
>DASCRE010000082.1:0-6052 GCA_034408645.1 Fidelibacterota bacterium
TGATGATTGGAATTTGGTTGGTTTACCCTCAATTGTCGTTAATGAACATGTGGAAACTGTTTTTCCTGAGGCAATAGAGGGTACCTTGTTTCGGTTCAATGAATCATACTTTTCAGATTCTCTTTTGGAGAACGGAACAGGATATTGGCTGCGTTTTGAGAATGGAGGAAATCAAAATATTCAGGGCACACCACTTGACAGCATAACCCTCCAACTAGATGAAGGGTGGAACCTTTTTTCAGGAATTGGTTCCGATCTATCCATAGGAACAGCAATAGATCCGGAAAATATTCTTGTTCCTAATACATTTTTTGGTTTCAATTTTGGATATTTTGATGGGGAGCTTATTGAACCGGGAAAGGGATACTGGATACGAACATTTGATGAGGGTAGTATCACCCTTTTAGAGGTAGGGAACCGGGCTAAGGGAGCACGAAATTTATATGAGATCGAACATTCGGGATGGATAGAAACAGGAAAATTAAAATTATATTTTGGCGTTCACTCATTGGATGATATCGAGCTGTCTTGTTCCATGCCTCCAGTTCCACCTGAGGATGCTTTCGATATTCGATTTGACAATAATATGCGCTGCATTGAAGATTCAGCTACCATCTGTGTTCAAAATATGCACAACCCCATACGATTTGATTATTCGATAGAGCCGGGAGAGCGGTGGAACATTATATATGAAAATGGTCAAAAAATTGAGCTAATCAAAAAAGGTACATTTACAATTGAAAATCCAGTAAACTCACTACAGTTATTAAGGTCTCTTAAGGTTCCGGAGTCTTTCCATCTGTATCCAAACTTTCCAAATCCATTTAACAGCAGAACGGTGATAAAGTATGACCTGCCACATCCTGAATGGGTTCACCTGTCTATTATCGACGTAAGTGGAAAAAAGGTCACAACTTTGATCAATGGAGATGTCCCTGCCGGATTTCACCATTTTGATTGGAAAGGTGTGAACGACTATGGTGTTCCCGTTGCGTCTGGAATTTATTTTATTCAACTTGAAACTCCAACCTTTTCGAGGTCCAGGAAAATGCTTTTGGTTAAATAAAGTTTTATGAATTATTATTATATTTTTATTATTTCTGCGATAATCATTGAATTTATCTTTGCCCGAACAACGGGATACCTAAACATCAAATCGTTATCCCCTGAACTTCCTGAAGAGTTCAAAAACAGTTATGATGAATCAAAGTATAATAAATCACAGAGATACACCCGAACCAATGAAAAATTTGATGTAGTGACCGGTACATTTGATTTTATATTTATACTGTGTATCATTGTATTCGGTTTGTTCAATGTTTTGGACCTATTTATCCGTAGCTTTGGATTTCAATCAGATATGGTGAACGGACTCCTTTTCCTTGGACTTTTCATGATAATACAGGATATTTTTTCAACACCTTTTTCTCTGTACAGGCATTTTGTAATCGAGGAAAGATTTGGATTTAATAAAATGTCCATAAAAACATTTGTCACTGATAAAATAAAAGGTATATGTCTTATGACTCTTATTGGAACGCCTCTGATGGGGATCCTTCTATATTTTTTCGAGTCTTTCGGGGATATTGCTTGGCTCTATGCGTGGGCTATCGTTTCCGGATTCATTCTTATATTACAGCCTTTATTTACCACTTTTATCGCACCGCTCTTCAATACCTTTACGCCCTTAGAAGAAGGTGAGCTTAAAGATTCGATCAATTCATATTCAGAAAAGGTTCAATTTCCTATCAGCAGGATAGACATTATGGACGGATCGAAAAGATCGTCACATTCTAATGCCTATTTCAGCGGAATTGGGAAACGGAAACGCATTGCACTTTTTGATACCCTCATGGAAAAACAATCGGCAAATGAGATCCTTGCCATTGTAGCTCATGAAGTGGGCCACTATAAAAAGAAGCACATTCAGAAAGGTATTGTTCTATCAATACTGACCAGCGGTTTCATGTTTTTTTTGGTATCTGTTTTTATGGAAAATCCCGAACTATTTGCTGCTTTTAGTATGGAAAACCTATCTGTGTACGGGAGCCTTATTTTCTTCCAGATCCTTTTTTCTCCTATAAATATTATTTTATCACTGTTTACCAATGCTCTCTCACGAAAAAATGAATTTGAAGCGGATAAATATTCTGCAAAAACCACTGGTGATTCGCTACACCTAATATCAGGATTGAAAAAACTAACTATTGAGAACTTAGGTAATTTAACACCACACCCATTGAACGTATTTTTCAATTATAGCCACCCTCCGGTTCTACAGAGGATTAGAGCACTCTCTCGGTATGTATCCTAATATGAGACATCTTATTTCAACAAAAATTATCGGACAAATACCTGTTTTTCTTTTTCTGTGTTTTGCGCCTCTTATTGGAAGTGAACCGGAAATAATCATACAGGATATTCCTCAAAATTATCCACCATTTAATCCATTGGGTAAAATAGGTGATTTTCCCTTTCCCACTAACCCATTGAACGACCGTGCGCGGGGATACCTTCTAAAAGGGAAGGTAAAAAGCGCTGTTGGGAATTTCGGTAACTTTATAGAATGGTTGAACCATCCTGCAGGACTGTGGGGGAACTATACCTATTTACCCCGAGTGGGATTTATCGCTGGGGTTCCCGGGCAAAAACACGCCTATTACTATGAAGATTGGGTTTTGTGTGATACGACATCTCAGGGAGTTAATGTTTGGTGCTCTCACGAGGCCTATGTGGATTGGTTCTCTGAGAATGATGAGAAATTTGCGGGAGTTGTTTTTGAGGCAATTAATGATAAAGGTATAGTGGGAAGTCAGGTGCTAAATATCGCGATGGTCCAGGGAGCTAGTCAGTGGGGATTTCAGGATGAAGAGATATTTATCAGTTTGCCAACCTCACCTCAATATTCTATTGAGCCAAGCCTGGCAAATGTTTATGGAGATCCAATTGAAAAAAAAGGTGTCGGGTTTATTTATCCGTGGGCATTGCGTCCAAAATTATCACAGAGAACAGATGACTTTGATGTATATGATTATGGCGAGGATAAGGAAGAGTGGACAGAGGATGATGTATATCAGTATTATGGTACAACTGTTTCTGAGTCCTGGGTCTCCCGACATGATCCAAAGTGGAACACTGACTGGCAGCCGGTCACATTTTCCAGGACAAACACTCATAATCTAGATGTGACAGCGGGAGATATTTTTGGTAATACTCCGTTTACAGATTCCAGCGATCCCTATCCACTTCTTGCTCACAGCTCTTACTCTGATACCTGGCCAGTCAAAATAACAGATTTGGGAGCTGAACCCTATTGGCCGGGATGGTGGGCAGAAGATTATATTGATAGCCTTCAGGGATGTTCAGGCACTCGAAAAGATTCCGATTGTTGGCAGGAAGTGCCCGGCCGTCATATATCGGATAACGATGTGTACATGGAGTTTGATGACCGATGGGCACACCAGGGGAACATAGTTGATACAAACGATGAATACGAACAGACAGGCTATCCCATGGGTTTACGTGTGATGGCCGAGGCACATTCATATGGAGTCTCTTTTGCAGAAGATATACTTTTTGTAACTGTAAAAGTTCGGAATGAAAGCGGAGACTGGTGTGCATATGAAAGACATTCCTCCGGCTCGGAAATTCCGGTGAACGATAGTGAAGGAAGCCAACTTTGTGGTAGCGCTATGGTAATGCCGGACGGTACTGCCCTGAACAGAGGAGAAGGTTTCGATTATGAACAGGTGTATCTTGGTTTTTATATGGACGCAGATGTGGTCACCTTAGATACATACGGAAATAATTTTCATAGCAATGCTGATGATTTCATGGAATACTATTGGGAGCGATTTTATACCCATAATGATTCTATGCTTATCAGTATGGCGATGGTGTATGACTGGGATGGTAACAGCGTCGGGGCCACAGATATCGGAGTCGTTGCGGCACAACTTTTGGATACACCTCTTGCAACTGAACCAGTGGATCTAGATCAGGATGATTTCGATGATATTTATCCAGGGGAACCATTAAAGATGACTGATTGGCATTGGTTTGACTGGTACAATAGACCAGGCGTTGTTACCCGAGAGAGCAATACAGGGTGTCATGCAGGATCTCCGGGGTGTCCACAGGCAATTAACAGGGAAGAAATTCAATATAAACTTATGGCTGGAGATACAACTAACTTGTCTGTAAAAGAAAAAAAATGGTTTTTCCACACTGATAACCCCGATCTAGATATGGATGTTGATTTGAATCCACATTTTGACTCACTTGAAGGTTTAGAGAAAGAAGATGTTTTTCTACAGGGAGAGGAAGGATTAGACTGTGTCCTCTTGTTCAGTTGTGGTCCTTTTGATCTTAAGGTAGGGGAAGAAGTACCATTTTCCTTTAGTATCATTTTTGGTGAAAATAAACTTGATCTCGTAAATAATGCGCGCTTTGCTCAGGTTATGTATAACTCCCACTATCAAAGCTATACTCCGCCAGCAGCACCAAATGTGACGGCAATTGGTGACCATCAGAAAATCACACTGTTCTGGGATGACGATGCAGAAAATTCTATTGATGCTGTGACCGGTTATGCTGATTTTGAGGGATATAAAATATATAAAAGTAATGATGGAGGAAAAACATGGGGAAATCCTGAAGATATCATTTATGATGATAATGGCATTCAGGTGGGCTGGAAACCTATCGCTCAGTTTGACCTCTCAGAAAGTGAAGATAAACTTTTCTGTGTTTTTTCACCAGACAGTTGTGTCAGCAACGCTCAAAGGGGAATTAATATTTCAGGTTCGGATCCGCTGGCACCCTGGTTTGATTTAGGGTCAAATACAGGATTGTCTCATAGCTTTATTGATACAGCTCGAGATGATTGTTCCCGCTGCGGTGTAGTTGATGGAATTGAGTATACCTATGCAGTTACATCCTATGACATGGGAATCCATTCACCGTATGAGGTGCAGTGGTCAGAGGGAAACAACGGTGGTTTTATTCAGGACACTGTTTACAGCTCTGCAAATCCTTTGGGGTGGTCTGCGCCAGATGGTTATCAAAGCATTGAATCATCAAAAGGAACCACCATTCATGACCCTAATTATCTTACTATTAGCGCTGGATATCCTACAGATTCTGGTTTAAAAATATCGGATGTTCAAGTTGTTCCAAATCCCTATTTTGCCCGTTCATTTTATAATGAAAGTGAGTATGTCCGGAGAATAAGGTTTACCAAACTTCCATCCAGGTGTATTATAACTATATTTACAGTTACGGGAGAAACCGTTGCAGCTTTTGACCATGAGAACGATTTGGATAGTAACGAGTGGTGGGACATGCGTACTGTCAACAACCAAGAGGTAGGACCGGGCCTGTATTTATACTCAGTTGAATCTGAACGAGAAACACATATAGGAAAATTTGTAGTTATCCGGTAGATGAAAACTGGTAGTCATTATAGAAAATACTTATCCCAGATACATGATACCGGTTTTGGTTTTTTTGCTAAAGATGCCTCTACAGGTATTTTAGAAATACTTCGTGAAAATAATATTTATGAATCTCATATTGTTGACCTGGGATGTGGTTCAGGGATATTGGCTAAAGGACTAGCAGATATGGGATATTCAGTAACAGGTATAGATTTATCACCCTATATGGTTGCCCTTGCTAAGAAAAGAGTTCCCAATGCAGATTTTGTTAGTGCCTCCTTTTATTCGGTTGATATCCCTTCATGCTCAGCGGTAACAGCGACAGGAGAATGTTTCAATTATTTATTTGATAGATCTGCCGAAAACACTAAGAAGATTAAAGATTTATTCAAAAAAATCTTTAGTTCCTTGACACCAGGAAGATGAAGAATCCAAGTATCTAATAAGAAAAATAAAAATAAAATTTCATACTAAAACTGGACTTAAACGAGATCAGGAGGTCCATAGACTGAGGCTTTTTGAAAGAAAGGAATTAGAAAATATTTTGACCAAAAGCGGTTTCACACCAAAGTTTGTGAAGGGTTATGGAACATTTTCATTTCCCTTTGAAAGCG
>DASCRE010000083.1:0-7632 GCA_034408645.1 Fidelibacterota bacterium
GAAAGAAAACAAGGCTTCCGGATTTAATGGCCACGTAAATGTCAATGCAGGTACCACCAATAAATATAATACCGGTGCCTATTTCAATTTTCGTAAAGGTACCATTAATCATTTCTGGAATATCAGCACGGAAGATCTGAGCCAGTCCGGATCTGGCTACCGCCGAAGTACGCTGATATTTCCCGAGGTATCGCCCGATATTCCTAGCCTTCGCATGATGGAAACAAAAAGCCGTAACACAATTTCGTATCTCAGCGGTGGTACACGATACAAATTTTCGAAAAATGCTTTTTTCAAGGGTGAAATAAAGCTGGTGCCGTTCCAGCGGGACCAGGATGAATCCATTGATTTGGATAACCAACATCTCTTATTGTCCAAGCGGGAAGATGGCTCCCTGCAGCTTCTGGACATGGGGTTTATATCGGAACAGGAAAAGCAATACCGATTGTCCGGAGATATTACTCTGGAAAACCAGCATTGGAACGACCGCCAAAACGGGAGAGAAGATGGAACGGTCATGGATATATCAATGAAAGGGAAAACGGACATAAACCGGTATATTCTGAACTTGGATTATGAATTTTTTCTGACCCCGAGCATCAAACTGGAAGCTGGTGTGAAGGATCGATACTTGTACCAGGACCAGCCCCGTTCCGTTTTTGTCGGTAATAAAGAATACGCCACTGATTTTGCTTATAGTGAGCGTATTCGGGCTGCATACCTTAATATGGGATATACAACATTTATGGAAGATATGATTTTTTCCGGCGGAATCAGGCTGGAGGACGCCAAAACAGGAGGCAATACGGACTTGGATTCATTACTGTTTAACCTAGGCGGATTCTCGTCGGACCTCATTTCCAACCGGAAAGATTACCGGACCCATTACTTGCAATGGTATCCGTCATTTCTGGCTCGCTATATTCCCAACAGGTTTTCCACCATCCAGGCAGGTTATTCTGCTAGGGTGAATCGGCCCACCGCTAATTTTGTAGACCTCTTTCCCCGAAACCTGTTTGAACCATCCGTACTAAACACAGGCAATCCGAGTCTGGAACCAGAATTCATCCACGCACTGGAGCTGAAGCTCAGCCAGGTGCTTCCGAGCTGGAGGTGGGAGGTGGCTGTTTTTGGTCAGCGCATCGAAAATGTGGTCCGGGAGGATGAAGATCTGATTGATAGCACCAGCGTTATCACCTGGAAAAATGCTGGTAACGGCTCAAACTTGGGTCTGGAAGGGCGGGTTAAATTCAAGCCCCTTCCATTCTGGGAGATGACCCTTACTGGGCTCTATTTCCGCACCGAAACGAAACAAACTGCCGAAGTAGATTTAGCAGGGAGATTATCTGGATTTCAGGGAAAAATTACCCAGGTCTTCACCTTTAACAGTGGTGGAAAACTGGAACTTGATAGCCGCCTGTACAGTCCAGAGACCATCCCCACAGGAACAGTGCACCCTGATGGTTTGGCAAACCTTAATGTGTCCTATCGCCGCAGCCTTTGGGATGACCGTTTGGAACTTTCATTGAAGCTTCTGGATGTCTTCGACAATGAGGCAAGAAAAAGTGAAACATCAGAAATAGAATTGAGTGGAGTTTCTCGGAATTTGGAGACTTACACTAAGCCAGACGGGAGAACGCTGTTTCTTAACATTCGTTATAAGTTCGGGTCAGGGGGAAAGGATAAGAAAGTAAGAGAGTACTTGGATACAGAAAAATATCGGTACTAATAAAGAAATTCATCGGAGGTACGAAATATGCTGAACCTGTTTCGAAAATGGTTTTTTAAAAATAACACTCCTCCTTTTTTATTTATACCCGTCCCATTATTTTGTGATATTTAGCTCCAATATTCAAAAATATAATTCTGGTTTGTAGAATAAATAAGTAAGAATAAAATTTGACAAGTATATATCTTTGCCAACTGACCAATTCACATCATAATTTCCGTCCAGATTATGAAAAATATATTAGCCATAGTGGGCCCAACTGCAGTTGGTAAAACATCCATTGCTGTAGCTATTGCCAAAGAATTGAATGGGGAGATCATCGGATTGGATTCCCGCCAAGTTTATAAAGGAATGTCAATCGGAACTGCACAGCCCACAGAAGAAGAGATGGGTGGTATTTGTCATCATTTAATGGGCTTCCTGGAACCCTCAGACCCGATATCTGCTGGGGAATATGCAAAATTGGTGAAAACAAAAGTTAAAGAAATTCAATCTCATGAAAAATATCCCATTATTTGTGGTGGTGCAGGATTGTATTACCGTGCATTAACCAAAGGCATCTTTGAAGGAAGTATTTCCGATTTATCTACAAGAGAGAGATTGGAAAAAAAATATAATAAAAACCCTGAAGCCTTACTTCATAAGTTAATATCCATAGATTCTAAATATGGAGAGATTGTCCACATCAATAATAAAAAACGGCTGGTAAGGGCTTTGGAAATTTATGAAATAACAGGAAAAACACCTTCTGAACATTA
The DNA here is from genome assembly GCA_034408645.1 of Fidelibacterota bacterium. Lineage (GTDB taxonomy): Bacteria > Fidelibacterota > Marinisomatia > Marinisomatales > AB-629-J13 > AB-629-J13. The sequence goes on from DASCRE010000083.1 coordinate 2,488, forward strand.
TAAACTTCAAGAGAACAATCTCGGAAAAACTCTAAGATTATGTACGGATTTGCTGATTATGGACAGGGGAATCCTGAATGAAAAAATTGAAAAACGCACAGAAGAGATGCTGGCCTCCGGTTGGATTGATGAGGTGAAACTTTTAGTTCATAAACAGGCTGAATCCGGAAAGCTATATATTGCATTGGATTCTATCGGCTACAGGGAGATTCAGGCTTTTTTAAATGGTAAAATGTCATTCGATAAAATGAAAGAAGAAATCATCATTAAAACCAGGCAGTATTCCCGGAGGCAAATTCAATGGTTTCGAAAAGAAAAAGTGGACATAACGATTGATATTTCACAATTGGACAGGGATCAAATCACCCAAAATATTTTAAATTCGTTGCATGAGTCTGAAGATATTTCCCACTGAAATAATAATTTTGTCAGTATTTCAATTTCGAATTGTTTTTCATGTACCATCCTTAATTGAAATTAGGTAGATTCCCTTTGATGAAAACCCTTTAAACCGGTCCAGTGAGACGGTAAGGGCAGAATTAACCTCCGTATAGAGGGATCCATTGCGATCATTCTGCCCGGAGGTTTTTTTATACTTATGATGAACATTAAATCAAAAACCAAACTCTTAGGTAATACGGATATTCGACGAACGATAAATCGATTGACCCATGAAATTATTGAGAAAAATGGCAACCCTGAAAATCTTGTCCTAATCGGAATATTATCACGAGGGGAACCTCTAGCTCAGCGAATCAAAAAGAACATCGAGGAGCTGACTAAAAAAAATGTAGAATTGGGAACAGTGAATATTTCCTTTCACAGGGATGATTTTATGGAAAGACTTGTGGTCCCTCAAGTGAAAGGGACAGATATATCTTGCAGTCTGGATAAAAAGACGGTGGTTCTTGTAGATGATGTGCTCTATACCGGACGCACCATTAGAGCCGCCATTGATGAAATACTTTCTTTTGGAAGACCGGCAAAGATTCAATTGGCTGTTTTAGTTGATCGTGGTCATCGTGAAATGCCTATAAAAGCGGATTTTGTCGGAAAAAATATTCCCACGAATGAAGGGGAACATGTAAATGTATTTTTAGAGGAAATTGATGGTACAGAGTTAGTAGAACTTCGTCAGTATGAGAAAGGAATGGATAATGCTGACTAACCGTCACTTTCTGGGTTTAAAGGATTATCCTGGTGAAGATATACAATCCATCATTGATACAGCATTTCAATTCAGGGAAGTATTAGATCGACCTATTAAAAGGGTCCCATCTCTTCAGGGACAGACTATAGTTAATCTCTTTTTTGAAAATTCAACCCGAACGCGGATCAGTTTTGAGCTGGCCCAAAAACGTTTAAGTGCAGATACGGTTAATTTCTCAGGTACAGGTAGTAGCTTGAAAAAAGGAGAATCCTTTAAAGATACTGTCCAAAATCTTGAAGCTATGAAAATAGATGCAGTGGTCATGCGCCATCCTGTTCCCGGGTCACCAAATCAGTTAACTCGGTTTGTTGATGCGGTTGTGATTAATGCAGGTGATGGAACCCACGAACATCCCACCCAGGGCATTCTGGATATGATGAGCCTTCATGAGGCTTTCGGAGCATTGGAGGGACTAAAGGTCGGTATCATTGGAGATATTGCCCACAGCCGTGTCGCCCGCAGTGATATTTTTGGTTTGGCTACAATGGGTGCCAAGGTTACACTTTGCGGACCGCCGACATTGTTACCCTTGAATGTTGAAGTGTTACCGGCAGCAGTTTCGTATTCAATAGATGAGGTAATTGACTGGGCGGACGCCATTATTGTTCTGCGATTACAACTGGAACGGATGGGTCAAAGACTCATTCCGTCAGTGAGGGAGTATCGATCATTGTTTGGAATCACGTCCGAACGGATGAAAAATCACAGTAAACAACTTGTCATCATGCATCCCGGTCCAATGAACAGGGGAATTGAAATAGACAGTGATATCGCAGATGGAAAACAGGCAATTATTTTAAATCAGGTATTAAATGGAGTGGCATCGAGAATGGCCATTCTCTATTTGCTTTTAGGACAAAAAATATCGGAGGAATCTGAAAAGAGCGTGTCTGAATGAAAATAGATCTTAAAAAACAACCAAAATCTCTTTTGTTAAAAAATGGGACTATCGTTGATCCCAATTCTAAGAAATCGTTTTCAGGACACGTTTGGATTAAGAATGGGAAAATTGAAGCCATAGATCAATCCGATTTCCCGAAAGACATTCCTACAATTGATTGTTCAGGAAAGGTCATTACTCATGGTTTCTGTGATCTTCATGCTCATTTTCGTGAACCGGGACGAGAGGATAAAGAAACTTTGGAAACAGGGTCTAACGCTGCATTAGCTGGTGGGTTTACCCGTGTATGTGTCATGCCAAATACAGATCCCCCATTGGACACACCGGAGTCCATTCGTTTTGTTATAGAAAAATCAGAAAAACTTCCTATTTATATTCATCCTATTGGAGCCATAACTAAGCATCAGGGTGGAAAAGAAATAACTGAGATGGGGGGGATGGTGGAAGCAGGTGCAGTAGCGTTCAGTGATGATGGTCTTCCGGTTACAGACGGTCAGGTATTTCGGTTAGCTTGTGAATATGCTAAAATGTTTGGTGTGCCGGTAATCAATCATGCAGAAGATCCATGTATTCGTAAAAATGGTGTGATGCATGAAGGTGCTGTTTCAGCAGAGATTGGTTTGACGGGCAATCCAGATGTTGCTGAATCATCTATGGTAAACAGGGATTTAGAATTAAGTGTTTTGACTGGAACTCATTTACATGTTCCTCATGTGTCTGCTGAAATGAGTGTTAAACACCTAAGGAAAACACTAGAGTTTTCAAAATCAATCTCATCTGAAGTGACACCACACCATTTATATTTTAATCACGAATCTCTGCATTCATTTGATACATCATATAAGGTTGCGCCACCTATTCGAACCGAAAAGGATAGACTGGCATTGATTTCTGCAGTAAAGGAGGGAATTATTACTTGTATAGCCACAGACCATGCCCCCCATACTGTGGAAGAGAAAGAAGCAGATTTTAATGAGGCACCATTTGGAATGATTGGATTAGAGTCATGTTTTGGAGCTGTGAATAAAGTATTGAGGAATGAGCTCGATATCATGGAGATAATTTGTTTGCTCACTGTAAATCCCAGAAAAGTGATGGGTTTTGAAATAGATCTTTTTAAGATTGGAACACCCGCAGAATTAACCATCTTAGACATAGAGAAAGAATGGATATTTAGTTTGGATGATATCCATTCAAAGTCGCGAAACACGCCCTTTATTGATGAGACTATTTTTGGCAAAGTGGTAGGATGTTTTTCGAAAGGTAATTATTTTATTTCTTAGTTGACATTCTGTATAAAAGAATACTATTTTTTCCGGCTTTATTCGTTACGATAATTTTGAAGACACGATCTATTAAACAACATGAAGTTGAGCACTCTTGGTGGGTTGCAGATGCCGACGGTCAGGTACTCGGTCGATTTGCCAGTCGGATTGCTCAGATTTTGCGTGGAAAACATAAACCCGATTTCACACCACACATGGATATGGGTGATTGTGTGGTTGTTGTGAATGCGGAAAAAATTCGTGTTACTGGGAAAAAGGAAACCAATAAGGAATATTTTAGGCATTCAGGTTATCCGGGGGCACAATCATTCACGAATCTAAAATTGATGCGCAAAACCCATCCTGAGAGAATTGTAAAAAATGCTGTAAAAGGTATGTTGCCACACAACCGTCTGGGCAGAAAAATTATGGGTCATCTCAAAGTATATTCAGGTAGCGATCACCCACATCTTGCTCAAAATCCGAAAGTAATGGAATTTTAAATGTCAAAACCAACTTATTATGGTACTGGTAGAAGAAAAAGTTCAATTGCCCGTGTGTATTTATCTCCAGGTAAAGGGAAGATTACAGTGAACGGGCGTTCATTTGATGATTATTTATGCAGAGGACCTCTTTCCATGGTAGTGACTCAACCCCTTTTCGCATTAGATTCAATAAAAAGTTATGATATCCATGCTCAGGTAAAAGGAGGAGGGCTCACGGGCCAGGCAGGTGCTTTAAGACTCGGAATCGCCCGTGCATTGATTCAGGTTAATGAAGACTTTAGGAAAGAATTAAGGGCTGGCGGATTTCTCACACGGGATTCTAGAAGAGTAGAACGCAAAAAGTATGGTCAACCAGGAGCGAGGAAACGATTTCAATTTTCCAAACGATAAATTTATGGCAGAAATAAAATTTGATGATTTATTAAAAACTGGTGCACATTTCGGTCATGTCACCAGTAGGTGGAACCCATATTTTGAACCATATGTTTTGATGGTGAGAAATGGTGTTCATATTATTAATCTAGAGGAAACAATTAAAAATATTAACAATGCAATACAATTTTTACAAGATACGGTCAGAAATAAGGGCGAAATTTTATTTATTGGTACTAAAAAACAGGCCAAGGATATCGTTCAGGAGGAATCAGACAGATGCAGAATGTTCTATGTTGTCGAGCGTTGGTTGGGAGGGACATTAACTAACTTTTCAACGATTAAAAAAAGTATAAAACGACTTCAAATGCTGGAAAAAGAAGGGTCTAGCATATATGAAAATTTAACAAAAAAAGAAATACAGATGCTGAATCGTGAACGAATCAAATTATCGGATCAGCACCGTGGGATTAAAGATATGCGCAGGCTTCCAGATGTTGTTGTTGTGGTGGATGCCAATCTAGAGATGACTGCCATAAAAGAGGCAAACCGTTTGGAGATTCCGGTTGTAGCCATTGTAGATTCAAATACAGATCCCCGCCCTGTAGACTATCCAATACCAGCGAATGATGATTCTATCCGTGCCATTCAGTTGATTATCTCTACAATCGCCGATGGTATCATTTCTGCTAGAGACAACTTAGATGCTATTGAGGAATCAAATTCTGAATTGGAATCTGAAAATAAAGATAAAGAATCGGATGTAGTTAAAGCACTCGATGAATCAACCTCTAACAATGATTCTGAAAATGAACCTTCAGCTGTGGAATCAGATGAAAGTCAAACTGTTGAAGAGGATGAAACAGATGATGAGGAAGTGGAAGAATCGGA
>DASCRE010000084.1:0-12397 GCA_034408645.1 Fidelibacterota bacterium
GCCCCCGGTTGGAAATTGCGCGTTTTACTGGCCCAAGCACTGTTTGCAGATCCGGATATTTTACTATTAGATGAGCCTACCAATAACCTAGACATCAATACAATCCGTTGGTTAGAGGATATTCTGACTCGGCGAAATAGCACCATGATCATTATTTCTCATGATCGTCATTTTCTTAACAGTGTTTGCACACACATGGCCGATCTAGATTATGGTGAACTCCGCATTTATCCCGGAAATTATGACGACTTCATGACTGCAGCGACCCAAGCACGGCAAAGGTTAATCGAAAACAACGCTAAGAAAAAGGCACAGATTTCTGAATTGCAATCCTTTGTAAAACGCTTCTCAGCCAATGCATCCAAGGCAAAACAAGCCACCTCACGAGCGAATCAGATCACCAAGATCAAACTAGATGATATTAAAAATTCCAGCCGTGTTTATCCCTTTATCCGTTTTGAACAGGAAAAGAAAATTTTTAACACTGCTGTTGAAGTGAAAGAATTAAATAAAGGGTATGAAGATTTTACTCTATTTAAGAATTATAATTTGTTGATCGAAAGTGGTGAGCGCCTGGCCATCATCGGTCCAAATGGAATCGGTAAAACAACTCTATTGGAATGTTTGGTAAATAACCTCACACCGGACAGCGGTGATATCAAATGGTCAGACAATGCTCAAATTGGATACTTTGCCCAAAACCATGGTACTATTTTTGATTCAAATATGTCACTTCTTGACTGGATGAGCCAATGGAGTCAAGATGGTGACGATATGGAGGTTATCCGGGGAACTCTGGGACGTTTATTATTTTCCCAGAATGATATCCACAAACCAGTGAGGGTAATTTCCGGAGGTGAACAACGGCGGATGCTTTTTGGCAAATTAATCCTACAACGCCCAAATGTGATTATTATGGATGAACCCACCAACCATTTAGACATGGAATCGATTGAATCCCTAAACGCCGCTTTGGAGAGTTTTCCGGGCACATTGATCTTTGTTAGCCACGATAGGGAATTCGTTTCATCCCTAGCCACTCGAATCATAGAACTCACGCCAGGAAAAGTGCTTGAGTACAACAGTAATTATGATAATTACCTTCAAAGTCGCGGCGCTGTATAACATTTATCTTTTGGATTCACCCACGATAAATACAAAGCACACTAAAATTTTAGTCTACTTTTCTAAATATTTTCTTTTCAAATATTATTCTTTTTTTTCTTTTTGCTGTTAGCGTGGGATAAATAAATGATAGTAGGGATGGTGTAAATAACTTATTTCTTCTGTAATATCCATAATGTTAATCTGATGTAATGCCATTTACACCATTTCATATGGGTCCTGGTATTTTCATAAAATCGCTACTCCATTTTCTAAAAAAGTGGGGATGGGATAAAAAACTCTTACACCCCTCCCATATCTAATTATATAAAGCCTCTCACATCAAACAGGGGAAAATAGGTCGTGATTTCCATAAAAACGCCAAACAGGTGTAAATTTGAGCCAATGAAACGCCTTTTACTTATATCATTAGTGTTAAATAGGAGATAAAAAATGAAGAAGATATTACCGTTTCTGCTTATTGTTGGGTGTTCCAATACAGTAGAAGATTCAACACTTATTAATAGAGATGGTTTGATGTATCAACCAAATTCAGATGCACCTTATAGTGGTGAAGTATTTACTAATTATTCTTCAGGTGAAAAGGAATACCAAGGGATATATGAGAATGGTTTGTTGGTTGAATATTCTTACTTGAATAAAGATGGTAGTATGAAAGAACCAGTTGATGGTAAAACATTGATTTATAAAGGTGGATTATGGTATGAAAAGAATAAACAAAAACCATATACAGGTGATGTTTTTGAATTATACAAAGGTGGTGATAAGAAATATACAGGGATATTAAAAGGTGGAAAAAAAAATAAACTTTGGACTATTTGGGATAAAAATGGACAGAAGAGTTCAGAAGGAACTTTTAAGGATGGGAAATTGATTAATTCTACTGGGTGGAACAAAAACGACGAGCCGCTATCTGGTAAGGTGTGGTCACCAAAACATGGACACTGGCATTGATAGTTACCTTATCGTGTTTGAACTGGGAGCGGTAGTAATAACCCCACTCATAGGATTTAAGCAATAGCCCACCTCTATGTAAAAAAGTGGGGATGGGGTAGATTGAGGGGATGAAGAAAATCCCACACACTTTAGAGAATTTTTTGTAGATCTGGAATAAATGAAGTAATAACAAACAAATTTTGAAAGGAGTAAAATGAAAAAGAACTTAATAATGTTACTTATATCAATGTTTATTTTTCAAATTGGATGTGAAGATAAAGATGATTCATTATCAACTAATCCTATCGATGAAAGTACAGGCTTCAATGCAAGTGTAAAAAATAGCACCTCTAATCAAATAAATGTTAAAATTGGGAATGTAGAATTTGGAGATATCAGTTCTGGACAAACTTCTGAATATTTGATGATAAATGGTGGTCAGAATAATATTTATGTGAATTCACAGGTATATATGGAATTTGATTTTGAAACTCTCCAATTAGGTGGGTGTGAAGAATATTGGGATGTTCGAATAGATGATGGAGGAGGATATTCAATTTCATATAGTTTCGATTTACTAGATTGCCCTTAGAATTAAAAGACTCTGGCTCATCAAGCCCCACATTCGTGGGGTTTTTGTTTCCCACCTCTTTGCAAAACAGTGGGGATGGAATAACTTGAAATATTTGTGTGATAATGTATATATTTCGCTAATTAACTCAAAGGATATTCCCAATTAATATCGTGAAACATATTTTATCTTTTAAATTATTTATTTTTGGATTTGTTAGCATTACCTACAACCAAACTCCCATTGGCGAAGGATTGTCAGGGCAGGATTTATGGGATTATGTTGTAGAAAACTATAAAACTTCCTCCACTCTTGGATATAATACTTGCAGAGATATTATGTATTCTGAGATTGATATTAAGGAAGGGAATCAACTCACGGGCGTCTATAGTGGATACACGATCACACTTGATTTAACTCAGGACCCTAGCAGCAATGCCTATGAACAGGGTATCAATTGTGAACACACATTTCCGCAGAGTATGGGGGCAGGTAATGAACCAATGAAAAGTGATATGCATCATTTATTTCCTACAAAATCAAATATTAATTCTTCCAGAGGTAATGACCCATTTGAGGAAATTCCTGATGAAGAAACGTATATCTGGTATAGGAATGAATACTCACAAACTACTATTCCTTCAGACTTCATTGATGAATATGCTGAAAAATATAATCCTCCAAACCAAAATGAGGAACGATTTGAACCAAGGGAAGAACAAAAAGGAAATACAGCAAGAGCTATGTTTTATTTTTATGCCATGTATTCAGATGTTGCCAATGATGAGTTTTGGGAGTTGCAAAAAGAAACACTAATGGATTGGAATTACTACGATGAAGCAGATGAAATAGAAACTGAAAGAACATGGAAAATTGCGGAATATCAAGATGAATTACCCAACCCCTTTGTCCTTGATTCTACACTTGCCAGAAGGATATGGTATCCACAATCCAATCTTACCGTTGAATATTCTGAGGGATGGAATATGGTTGGCTTGCCGTTATCTGTTAATGATAATAGCTATCTGGTTCAGTTCCCTAATGCTGTGGGAGGGACATTATATGGATATAATGGTGTCTATTCTGAGGAGACGAATCTTGAAAATGGCAAAGGATACTGGCTGAGGATTAGCACAAATGATTTCAATACTTTTACGGGAGAATCAATTTCACAACTGAATATATATATAAGTGAAGGTTGGAATATGATATCAGGTCTGAGTTCACCTGTTCAACTTGAAAATATAATTGATGATAATGATATAATTATTGAGGGTACGATGTTTGGGTTTGATGGTATTTATCAAGAATCAGAATCATTATTGCCGGGAAAAGGCTATTGGCTTAAGGCCAGTTCTAGTGGTATAGTCTCCGTTTTTTCAAATTAAATTATTTTTTCTAATTACCTGACAAAAATTTTTCCTCAGGTGAGATGGATTATCATATTAATATCCAAAATGATAGCAGTAATAAAACAATGAGAATATTTAATAAACTGATTTATTGTACAGTTTTTATCATGATGACTAATCTGTCTGGCCAGGATTTGGAAGACCTAGATTTTGGTACTGACTCCACTTTTGAGATTTTAACCTGGAATATAGAGTGGTTTCCAAAAAATGGGCAAACTACTGTGGATTACGTAACTGATATCATTCAAGCTCTTGACGCTGATCTATTCGCGATTCAGGAAGTTGATAATACAAATATGTTCGACCAAATGCTTGATGAACTTACTCAGTATGAAGGATATTATGAGTCCGCCTGGTTTGCTGGACTGGCATATATCTACAAAACAGATGTAATTGAAATTAATGATATATATGAGATTTATACCACATCACCGTATTGGAGTCCATTTCCGCGGTCGCCTATGGTTATGGATATGAGCTTTATGGGAGAGAATATTATTATTATAAATAATCACTTTAAATGTTGCGGTGACGGCTATTTGGATATTGACGACTCTGGTGATGAAGAAACACGGAGATATATAGCTAGTAATTTATTAAAAGAGTATGTAGATACAAATTTTCAAAATGACAACGTGATTATTTTGGGAGATTTAAATGACATTCTCACTGATAATATTGAAAACAATGTATTTCAGATGATCTTAGATGATTCAGATAACTACCACTTTGCTGATATGGACATTGCTCAGGGATCAAGTTCTGACTGGTCTTATCCGACCTGGCCATCGCACATTGACCATATCCTTATAACGAATGAATTGTTCGATGAACTCGAAAATACTAGCTCTGACATCCAGACCATTAAAATTGACGAGTATATCGATGGTGGATGGTCTGAGTATGACCAAAATGTTTCCGACCATCGTCCTGTTGCTTTAAAATTACTATTTAATCAAAATTTAATTATTGAGTACACGGAAGGATGGAATATGGTTGGACTTCCCGTTAATACTGAGGATAATGACTATCAGATTCAATTTCCAGATGCTGTGGAAGGGACTCTTTTCGGCTATAATGGATTTTATGAGGAAGAAACATTTCTTGAAAATGGCAGGGGATACTGGCTCAAAATTGAAGGTAACAGTGCCAATGTGTTTATAGGTGAGCCAATTCAAGAATTGGAGATTGGTCTTAATGAGGGGTGGAACATGGTCACAGGATTGACCTCGCCTTTACAGATAATAAATATAATAGATGAGGAAAATATCATCGTTGAAGGAACCTTATATGGATTTAGTGGAGGTTACGATTTAGTTGATGTTCTTTTGCCAGGTAAAGGCTATTGGCTTAAAGCAAATACAAGTGGAATCATTATACTTAGTTCTCAGTAATATATAATATAATTTGATGCGAGTTATTTATAGAGGCAATTTAGATGGTGTTGTGTGTGCAGTGATTCTAAAAGAAGTGGGGCTGTGTGATGAGGTTAAAATTGTTCATCCAACAGATTTACAAGAGGGAAGAATTGATATAACAGGTGAAGATATCATTTGTGACCTACCCTATCATCCCAATTGCAATATGTGGTTTGACCATCACTCCAGCGAGCTTGATAAACCCAATTTCCCAAAGGAATTCACTGGCGTCGCAGATGTCGCTCCCAGTGCAGCAGGACTGGTATATAAATATTTTCTTCCAGATTTTCCAGAGTTAAAAAAATATGAGGACTTGGTATATGAGACAGACCTGATAGACAGTGCTCAATTGACTCAGGAACAAGTTATGAACCCAGAGGGAACCTTTTTATTGGGATTTCTTCTTGATTCCAGAACAGGTCTGGGATATTATAAGGATTTCAGAATAAATAATTTTATTTGGGTAAACCGTGTGATTGATTGGTTGACTCAGCATTCCGTTTTAGATATTTTAGATATGGAGGACTCTGTAGAACGGATTGCTAAATATCGAGAAATGCAGATAGTAGCTGAACGATTCTATCTTGATAACTCGATTCTTGACCGCAATGTAATTATCACTGATATCCGTGAAAAAAAATTCCACCCGGAAACAGGTTTCTTATTTATTCATTAGCTGGACTGGCAAAAGGAAACATCTCTGTACGACTGGCAAGTGGAAAGAATGGAGAGTTTAACATGATTTCAGTTGGATATTCTATTTTTGTTAAAACCTCAAACGTTCATGTGGGAAAAATATGCCAGCAATACGGTGGAGGTGGCCATAAAAGAGCAGGAACATGTCAGCCATCAATTGAAGATACCGAAAGGATCTTTAAAGAAATTATACATGCGTGTAAGGATTGAGACTTTCTTATAAAAAATTTTCATTATTTTTTATTTCAATATTAATTTCAATAATCAAAAATGGATAACAAAATGGAAAAATTTCAAGATTCTGAATATAAACCAGATGAAAACACAAAAAATGAAATTGAACAGTTGAACAGAGAGGGACAATCTCTTTCCGGATTTCAATTAAACTTTGCTGATCTGAAAAATGTCAATTTGGTAGATGCAGATCTTAAATATTGTGATTTAAGAAGGGCAAACCTTTCTAATGCCAGTATGTATGGGGCCGACCTGGAAGGGGCGAATTTGTTTAAAGCGAATTTAGAAGGTGCAAACCTAAAAAACGCAAACTTGAAAAACTGTCAATTACTCGGAGCAAACTTTACGGATACCAAACTTCATAATATAAATTGGGGTGACGAAGATAAAGTTATTAATGAATTGGAAGCAGAAAAATCGATGAACTTTTCAACATCTAAATCCAAATATAAGGAAGCGGAAGAAATATATCGTTCAATTAGGTTAACCATGCAGAATCAGTCGCTTGGCGATGAATCCAGTCTGATCTTTATCCGAGAAATGATTTGCAAGAGGAAACAACATCCAAAATATTCTTTTTTCAGACTTGTGTCAAAATTTGCAGATGTAACCACAGCTTATGGTGAAAGTTTAACTAGAATACTTAGCTCAGGGTTTGGTGTAATATTTTTCAGTGCATTATTGTATGGTATTGAAGGTGTGTCATATAAAGACCGCATTCTTGGATTTTTTGTTAGTGATATACAAGACTATGGTATTTTGGCTACATTGGGTGATCTTTTCTATTTCAGTGTCATCACGTTTACCACAGTGGGATTTGGAGAAATTACTCCCATTGGTCCTTTAGGTAAATTTCTTACCATATTTGAAGGACTGGTCAGCGGTATTATAATGACTATCTTTATTATTGCAATGTATAGACGGTTGATGGATAGATAGTATTTTTGAAAAATTTATACTCATATCGAAAATATGACATATGAAGATTGCAAAATCTATTAATGTATTTGGGAAGAAATTGGAGCCCTGTTGTGACAATCCAAAAACAGGATTTTTTAGAAATGGATTTTGTGACACTTGTGCGGAAGATTTTGGGTTTCACACAGTGTGTATTATGGTCACTAAAGATTTTCTAAAATTCAGTAAAAGAATGGGGAATGATTTATCTACACCAAATCCAGCATATGATTTTCCAGGACTAAAACCAGGTGATAAATGGTGTCTATGCGCTGCGAGATGGAAGGAGGCACTATCTCACAATATGGCACCGCCTGTTTATTTAGAATCCACACATATTGAAACCCTCAAAATTATAGATCTTATGGAATTGCAGCAATTTGTAATGAATTAACCTGATTAGTTATTTTGGAAGATCACAGTAGGGTATTTAAACGAATTTCAATTGAAGAAGCAAAAACATTGATTGAGAGCTATCCTGAATTAACCATTGCTGATATTAGGGATAGTAAATCTTATAATTTGAGTAATATTAAAAATTCAATAAATTTGAATAATGACAATATCAAACAGTTTTTGCGGGAGACCAGAAAGGAAACTCCCTTATTGATTTATTGTTATCATGGCGTGAATAGTCAGGAAGCAGCAAACTATTTTCTTAGAGAAGGGTTTAGAGAAGTGTACAGTCTTGATGGTGGATTTTCTGAATTTTCAAAATACAAATAATTTCAATCATTGAATGAATACAATTGTAAAATTATTCTTTCTTTTTATCACAATAATGCAGTCTATCGGTTTTACGCAATCAGAATGTGATGGGGAACGCTATAACAATGAGATTTTTTCCAATATAAACGTATTTACTGATATAGAGTATGGAGAAAATGTAACCGAGGATATTTTAGGAACAGAGTATACACAAACACTTTACCTAGATGTCTATGTACCGGAAAATGATTATATCAATGATAGGCCACTGGTCATTTTTATGTTTGGAGGTGCATTTGTGACAGGTTCAAAAAATTCACCCGTCATGCAGGAATTGTGTACACGGTATGCAAAAATGGGCTATGTTGCAAGTTCCATTGATTATAGGCTCACCCCAACATTAATTTGGAATGGTACTGAAGAAAATGCATACAAAGCTGTCATTAAAGCCATCCATGATTTAAAATCATCCATAAGGTATTTCAGGATGAATGATCAGCTATATGATGATTTCGGAATAGACACATCCAGAATATATTCTGGTGGCTCATCTGCAGGAGCGATTGCATCAGTGAATGCCGCATATATAAACGATATAAGTGAAGTTCCGGAGTTTATCTTTGATTACGTAATGGAACAAGGTGAGTTGGAAGGTTTTAGTGGAAATTCAGGGTACAACTCAGAGTTTTATGGTGTGATAAATTTATGCGGTGCTATTGGACACTATGATTGGATAGCTGTGGATGATATTCCCATTGTAAGTATCCACGGAGATGAGGACACGGTTGTTCCGTATGCTGACGATCTGGTCACGCTATTTGGAATTAATCTTCAGGTTTATGGAAGTTATATCATACAACAGACAATGATTAACCTAGGCAATCAAAGTGCATTGTACACTTTCGAAGGAGAAGGTCATACCCCTTATGGCTATTCTGATACATATATGGATGTGACTGTTGATTTTACCAAAGAGTTTATGTACGAATTGGTTTGTGAAGAATCTCAGTCTGGAGAAATTACTATTGATCATAATGAACATTGGAATTTGATTGGTTTGCCTTTAATAGTTGAAAACTCTAATGTTGATGTTATATTTCCTACATCTAATGAAAATACTTTATTCTCTTATGGTCAGGGCTATGTATTGGAGAACTCTCTGGATAATGGAATAGGATATTGGCTTCGTTTTGATAGTGCAGGAACCAGCACATTAACAGGTGAAATATTAAACGAGATATCCATTAGTTTATATGAAGGATGGAATCTTATAACCGGTCTCTCGGAAAAGATTTCTATTTATTCAGCTTCAGACCCTGGTAATATTATTGTTGAAAATACCCTTTATGGATTTTCGGAGGGGTATTTTATTACAGATACACTTTATACGGGGCATGGTTATTGGTTGAGAGCCTTCCAAGATGGTGCAATTTTACTTAACTTAGAAAATTCCCAAAGAAGAAATACAAAGGACTATGATTTAACTGATAGAGTTAATTCCTTTAAGATCAAGGGGATGAACTTATTCTTTGGTGTTGATATTCCAAGCAATGAGAAAATTCATTACAGTTTACCACCTAAACCGCCGGTGCAAACAACTGACATTCGTTTTTCCGATGACACCAAACTATGTTCACAAAATATATGTGTGATTGAAATTATGAGCGATAAAGAATTCCTTCAATTTGAGTGTGAAACAAAAGGTGGTGAAACTTGGGAACTCATTGATAGAAATGGACATGTTACATCATGTTCAGGTACTCAATTATTAGATTTGAATGATTATTCAGAAACCTATATTTTAAGGAAGATCACTCCTCAAAATTCCCCCAATACTTTTTCTCTTTTGCCTGCTTTTCCTAATCCATTTAATCCAACCACTACCCTAAGATATATCCTGCCACGAGATGCCTTTGTTACGCTGACAGTGTTTGATATGTTTGGCAGAGAGATTACTCAGTTGGTAAACGCAGACCAGGCGAGTGGTTTTAACTCAGTCCAATGGAATGCGACAGACCACTATGGCAGGCCCGTAAGTGCAGGGGTGTATCTATACCGAATTAAAACAGATAGTTTTATTCAAACAAAGAAAATGGTCCTATTAAATTAAATGAATAGGCTACTGTAGGAGAGCAAATTGTGAAATTTGGGAAATCACTTGCGATTAAAATACTGAAAGGGAGATTTTTGTAAAATGAGAGATATTAAAACATTTAAATCAAACTATAGAGATAGTCAAAAGTCACATATTCCTGATATGAACACATATAAGGAAATGTATCACAGATCTGTGAGTGACCCCGAAGGATTTTGGGCTGAACAGGCCGAACGCTTGGACTGGTATCGAAAGTGGAATAAGGTAGCAGAAAATGACCTCACAAGGGCTCACATTAAATGGTTTGAAGGTGGAAAGCTGAATGTTTCCTTTAACTGCCTAGACCGTCACATAATAGCGGGGCATGGTGATCAAACGGCACTCATATGGGAAGGAAATGATCCAAAGATAGATACAGCTTTTACCTACACGGAGCTGCTGTCTGAAGTATCAAAATTTGCGAATATTCTGAAAGAAAAAGGGGTAAAAAAGGGAGACCGCGTCTGCATTTATATGCAGATGGTCCCGGAACTGGCAATTGCTATGCTGGCCTGCACTCGCATTGGGGCAGTACACTCTATTGTCTTTGGCGCATTTTCTCCCGATTCTTTAAGAGACCGAATTAATGACTCTTCCTGTAAGGTTCTTATCACACAGGATACGGGTGTTCGGGGTACTAAAAATAATATTCCCATGAAATCAAATGCAGATAGAGCATTAGAAAGTACGCCATCCATTGAAACGGTATTTGTTGTAAGACGTACAGGGGAAGATGTTTCTATGTTAAGAGGAAGGGATTTTTGGTGGGATGAATGGATGGAAACTGCGGATGATAAATGCCAGCCCGTAGAGATGGATGCTGAAGACCCTCTTTTTATTCTCTATACATCCGGATCAACAGGTAAACCAAAAGGTGTTCTCCATACCACTGGTGGATATTTGGTGTATAGCTCTTTTACTCATGAGCTTATCTTTGATTATCAGCAAGGAGATATTTACTGGTGCACGGCTGATATTGGATGGATCACAGGGCATTCCTATATAATCTATGGGCCTCTTGCAAATCGCGCTACAACTCTTATGTTTGAGGGCGTACCCAATTATCCAGACTTTGGTCGATTTTGGGATGTAGTGGAAAAGCATAGAGTAAACATATTCTATACCGCACCCACTGCGCTAAGGGCACTGATGAGAGAGGGAAATGAATTTGTTGTAAATCGTGATAGATCGTCAATAAAAATACTGGGAACGGTTGGTGAACCTATCAAAGAACCCGAGTGGATGTGGTACTATAATGTTGTTGGTGAAAATCGATGTCCGATCGTGGATACATGGTGGCAAACAGAGACCGGTGGAATTCTTATTAGTCCTCTCCCGTCTGTAACGGAATTGAAACCAGGGTCAGCCACCTTTCCATTTTTTGGAATTACGCCGGTTATTCTTGACCCTGATGGTAATGAAGTGAGTGGTAATCCTGCAGAAGGATTGTTGGCTATTAGCACATCCTGGCCGGGACAAATGCGAACTATTTATGGAGATCATCAGAGGTTTTATGATACATATTTTTCCATGTTTAAAGGCTATTATTTCACCGGTGATGGTGCGCGTCGCGATGAAGACGGATACTACTGGATCACGGGACGGGTGGATGATGTTCTCAATGTATCTGGACACAGACTGGGAACGGCAGAGATAGAGGGTGCAATTGGTGCCCATCCTTCTGTTGCTGAGGCCGCTGTGGTAGGATATCCCCATGATATTAAGGGACAGGGTGTTTATGCCTATGTAACTCTCATGGCAGGAGTTGAAGGTAATGAAAATATTTTATCCGAGATTAAGCTGAAAGTGAGAGAGCTTATTGGTCCCCATGCATCGCCAGATAAAATTCACTTCACACCTGCGCTACCAAAAACCAGATCAGGTAAAATTATGCGACGGATTCTCAGGAAGATCGCTGAGGGAGACACAGAAAATCTGGGAGATATATCCACACTGGCAGATCCGAGTGTAGTAGATGGACTCATGGCTGGTATGCACTAAACTGTTGTTTTCTATCTCTATAAGATTCCAGTGATAGACATTGACGGATTAATAATAGTGCTCTATTATAAATTACTCTTTTCAGATCGCTTTAGTTTTCTCTATTAAGATTGTAAATCATTTTAATTTTGTTTTTATATCTTAATAAGATATTTATTTTTTATAAGCTTAAATTGACGGATGCAACAGAACACTAAACCTGAGA
>DASCRE010000085.1:0-4128 GCA_034408645.1 Fidelibacterota bacterium
CCTGCAAGCTTTGTGGCGCACATTGACAAGCGAAGTAAATATGAAGAGATAGCTCTGCAAATGGCCCACAGTGATGTGGATGTGATGCTGGGAGGTGGAAAAGAACATTTTTCTGGAGAGCCGCTGGAGGTTTTTTTAAGGAAGGGCGGACTGGTGATCAATGAGTTTGATAAGTCTTTAGATACAGAAAAACCATTGCTAGGACTTTTTGCAGATAGCCACTTCCGATCCGCAGTAGAAGACAGGGAGGTGAAGACGCTGGACATGACACGTCTTGCGGTGAAGCTTTTGGAAAAGAATTCAAAGGGATTCTTTTTGATGGTGGAGGAATCCCAGGTGGATTTTGCTGGACACGCTAACAACAGCGAATATATGTCTGGTGAATTAGCCTCATTAAACTCAGTTTTACGATTTTGCTTAGACTATCAAAAGGAGCACCCAAATACTTTGGTTCTATTTACAG
Organism: Fidelibacterota bacterium; assembly: GCA_034408645.1. Lineage (GTDB taxonomy): Bacteria > Fidelibacterota > Marinisomatia > Marinisomatales > AB-629-J13 > AB-629-J13. The sequence goes on from DASCRE010000085.1 coordinate 464, forward strand.
CTGACCATGAAACGGGAGGGATGTCGGTCGAGGATACAGGTGAGGGTGCCCTTGATATTCAGTTTACTACGGGCCACCACACAGCAAATATGATTCCTGTATTTGCCAGCGGTCCCGGTGCCGAGGCATTTTCCGGAGTCTATGATAATACAGATATCGGTAAACAATTGATCTATTTCGTGAAAAATCATTAAATATGAATGTAGTATTTGCAAATATGGCTTCAACATAGGGATTTAGAAACGCTATGAAAGTTTATATAAGCGCTGATATGGAGGGAATAACAGGTGTGACGCACTGGAATGAGGTTGACCCGAAAAAACCCGATTATGGCCAATTTCAAAAGCGAATGACCGATGAGGTGGTCTCTGCATGTCGTGGAGCTCTAGATGCAGGTGCACAAAAAATACTGGTAAAGGATGCCCACTATACTGGTCGTAATATTCTTCCTGCAGACCTACCGCAAGAGGCAGAGCTCATCAGAGGATGGAGTGGCCACCCCTATTCCATGGTGCAGGAGCTGGACGATACCTTTGACGCTCTCATGATGGTGGGATATCACTCTCGGGCAGGCTCTGGAGGAAATCCTCTCTCACACACCATGTCTTCTGGAAAGATCGAACGAATTATCATCAACGGAAGGGAGGCATCGGAATTTCTTCTTCATGGCTATGTAGGGGCAAAGCACGGAGTTCCAATGGCCTTTGTGTCCGGGGACAGGGAACTGTGTACGGAGGTGAGCGAGATAAGTCCCGGCACGTCCGCCTTTGTTACCATGGAGGGTGTTGGCGACTCGACCGTGAGCATTCATCCGGAAAGGGCCATACGCTCTATCCGTAAAACCGTTTGTGATTCCCTTAAATCCATTGACAAAAACAGCGCATGGCCACTTCCAAGTGAGTTTGAGCTATCTATCCGCTATGTAAAGCAGTGCGACGCTTATCGATCATCATACTATCCGGGTGCAGAGTCGGTTAGCCCAAAAAAAGTCAGATATAACGCAAAAGACTATGATGATATCATGAGATTCCTGCTGTTCTGTGTGTAAAATATTTTCAACTAATAATATGGTAAAAATAGCTTTTACATTTGTAGGCGCTGTTCTGTGTGTTGCTATCTATTGTCTCTATCCGTTTGGACTGCCAAAGGCAGAAAACTATTTCAAACCCCCTGGCCAGCGGAAACTGCAGCAAGATGAGATCGGACAATTCAATTATGTCTATAACACCTATGAGATCATGAACATCACTGGAGATGAATTTTTTGGTTGGGATATATCTGAACAGCTTCGGTGGAGGTACGGTATTGCTTTTTCATCCTATGCCATGCCGTCCATTGCCATGATCAGCGAACAACATGCAGACAGGGCCAAGCATGCTATGTATCTCATGATCAAGAAAATGACGTCCGTAAAGGTTTGGGGAGACTGGATCGAATATGGCATGGGTGATGACCCCATATCTGATGGCAATGTGATGTACAAGGGACACCTGAACCTTATGTACGGACTCTACCAACTTATGACAGGTGATGAGGAATTCAGCCGGGAATATACCTGGCTCACAAACAGGATCATTGGTGAGATGCGCCGCCACCATGTTGAGGGAAAACATGAGGGGGCCGACTGCGAACCGGGACGGTATTTTGCCCAGTGCAATTCCATTTCCCTGTTGAGCCTTTTGGTCTACGATAAACTATATGGCACCACCTATGGTGATGTGGAGGCCAGATGGACCATCGATTTTATTAATAGCAGGATGACCGATGAGAAGTACGGATTATATTTGAAAATGTATAGTACGAAGCATGAGTTTTGCAATCCATTGCTCTCCGGTTATACAAATGCTTGGACAATGACATTCCTGAGGCCGTATGAACCGGAACGCAATGAAGGTCTCTATAGTATTTGGAAAAACTATTTTACCCGTGAGTTAGGTCCCTATGCCTATGTGAAGGAGGACAGGGAAGCGGGACCATCACCCCTGGCCACGCTGACGGGACTGCTGGCGACAAAGGAGTTCGGTGATGTTCGCTTGTTCAGGAAGCTGCGCAACTCCATGGACAGGGATATCTATCAAAAGGAGGGTGCGAACCACTATCTATACAGGAACATAAATAACCCCATTTATAACGGCCCCATTTTATGGACAAAGGTCCACGTGGGTTGGCAAAATATTTTGGAACATAATTGGGGTCATGAAAAACATTTTGATATACCTGATGTCTCCCAAATGGTGTGGACCGATGTGTTGGACCAGAAAACTATGACCATGAGTGACTGACATTTAGCGACATGAACGTTTACGAATTTATCCGAGAAAAGACCGAAGATCTTCAAGAGAATGCGGCAGAGTTTAGGGCCAAATTAGAGCCCAGGTTTCGCGACTGGTCTATGACCATCAATGATAAAATAACAAACACACTAAACAATCCCTGGATATCCAACCTTAACCCGTTTGATAAAAAAATAACCAGCCCATCAGAAGAAGTCATCACAAATAAGGTGACCGAAAAAGTCTACAAAGAACTCAAAAATAAATTGGGCCAGGAAATATTTGAGGGTGAGTGGGAAACGATAGACCAGAATCGTATCGATCAGTTTGCAGAAGTGACAGGTGATACACAGTGGATTCACACGGACCCTGAGCGTGCAAATAAAGAATCGCCATTTAAGTCAACGATCGTTCACGGTTTTCTAACGCTATCTCTGATCCCAAAATTGACCAACAGCATAAACTCCGCAAGGAATTTATTTCCCGAGGCGAGGATGGTGGTCAACTATGGGTTGAACCAGGTACGTTTTCCTTATCAGGTGAGGTCAGGCTCGAGGGTCAGGGCGCGCGCCCGTATAGTAGGTGTCCAACCAAAAAATAATAGTATTGAACTGATAAATGAGATTAGTATAGAAGTGGAAAACAGAAAGCGCTATGCCTGTGTAGCGGAAACGGTATTTCGTCTTTATTTTTAAATCGTTTATTCATCAATGGATAAAACAACTCTTATTATATTATCAGGAACCATAGTATTTGTAGATATAGTATTTGTTGCTCTTGCACTTGGAATCAACAAAAATAACGCGGAATATTTGCTTGCAGGCTACAACACAATGTCAAAAGATGACCGTGATAAATTTGATATCGATGGGTTTCTAATATTTTTCAAAAAGTTCTTTATCCAAATTTCTATTTATTCAACCCTGATATTTTTCGTGTTAATTATACTGTTTGATCCTGTGGTTTCAATTGTTGGATATTTTGTGTCTATAATATTACCGATGCCTGTTATGTTATATATGGGAAATAAGTTTAATAATAAATGAAAAAAATAAATAGAATAATGGAAACTCCTGTTCTAGTATTTATACAGTTTACCTGCACGTAAAAAAGTGGGTTTTATTTTCGTGGTTCATTTAGGATGAAGTAAATTTATATTATTTATGTTGTGTATTTTATTCTAAAGACCATGAAAATATTAAATATCTTGTACGTTATTCTCACTCTCAGTGTCGTATATGGAGAAATTATAGAGGAAACAGGTAGTCTGAAGGAATTCCTTGCGGGAACACAGGAGGGTATTGCCTACGATAACTTTATCAGTCATATCTCCGAGGGGATAGCAGATCCAGGATACAATGACTACGGCCCTGCCTGGCACGACAACCAGAC
>DASCRE010000086.1:0-9185 GCA_034408645.1 Fidelibacterota bacterium
AATAGTTCTATTCTAGATCATACCCTTAATTTTATGTAGTTTATTCATCCCGCCCCGGGCCAGGGCATATTCAAAACTCGATTTTATACACGCTGAACCAATCTCCCCATCCTTTCGCAAAGCAATATAAGCTACTTGAAAATCTGGATTTCCGTTATGGTTTTTGATAATTCTTTTCAGGGCTTCCTCACAGGCTTTGATGGGCTCGTAGCCCTGCCTCATTAGTTCAACGACCAAAAAACTTCCTGTAGTTTTGAGCACCTCCTCACCAAGTCCGGTGGCCGCAGCACAACCAATTTCATTGTCCACAAAAAGACCGGCACCAATAATAGGGCTGTCCCCTACTCTTCCATGTAATTTATAAGCCCAACCGCTGGTAGTACATGCACCTGAAAGATCCCCTTTTGAGTCCTGAGCCAATAGAGAAATAGTATCATGGGTATCATGGGGGGTTTGTTTGAACCGCTTTTTCTTCCACGCTTTCCATTGTTTTCGTGAACCATCCGTTAGCAGATCCATTTCTTCAAATCCTTTAGAAACTGCGAACTGCTTGGCTCCTTCACCAGCCAACATCACATGTTTTGTGTCTTCCATAACTTTACGAGCTACAGAAATAGGATGTTTTATATTTTGAATGAAAGCAACAGAGCCACAGTTCCCTGTGTGGTCCATGATACACGCATCCAGGGTTACCCTACCTTGTTCATCTGGTAATCCTCCAAACCCGACAGAAGAGGCTTCCGGATCAGCCTCTGGAACTTTTGCTCCTGCTTCCACAGCGTCCAGAGCCGAACCCCCATTGTTTAAAATTTCCCATGCATCATCATTGGCAGGGATTCCATGTTTCCAGGTTGAAAGAACGAGGGGATTATTCATATTTATTTTTTCCTGTGAAGATAATAAAACAGATGGGGCAGCAATTCCCACAGCACTTGTCTTAATAAAATCCCGACGATTCATATCCATACTGCAAGTTTTCCTTCAATTAACATTAATCTGGTCAAACAATTTATCCCTCCCTTGAAAGAAGAATGTTTTAGTCGCTCTTGTCAATCATATGCTGCTATCCCGGTTACCTCTTGACCGAGAATCAAGGTATGCATTTCGTGGGTTCCCTCATAGGTATAAACAGACTCAATGTTCGCCATGTGCCGCATAGGAGAATAATCTTCTGTAATACCATTAGCACCTAATATTTCTCGAGCCATTCGAGCCACATCCCGTGCCAAAGTACAATTGTTTCGTTTAGCCATAGACACCTGCTGGAAAGTCATCTTTCTATTATCCTTGAGCCTACCCAAATGGTATACCAGTAACTGCGCTTCAGTAATTCCTGTCACCATTTCAGCTAATTTAGCTTGAGTTAACTGGTACCCACCGATGGGTTTAGAGAATTGCTTCCGTTCTTTTGAGTAAAAAAGAGCGGCATTATAACAGTCCACAGCTGCACCAATCATTCCCCAGGCAATACCATATCTTGCCTGTGTGAGACAGCTCAGCGGTCCTTTTAATCCCTCAATATTTGGTAAGCGTGAAGAATCTGAGACCCGAACATTTACCATGGACAGTTCTGATGTCACTGATGCCCGTAAGCTTAATTTCCCGTGGATATCACTAGATGTAAATCCTTCCATCCCCTTTTCTAATAGGAACCCACGTACAACTCCTTCTTCATCCCGAGCCCAAACTACTGCAACATCAGAAACTGATCCGTTAGTGATCCACATTTTGTTCCCGTTAATTATCCAATCATCTCCATCTTTTTTGCAAGAGGTTGCCATTCCACCGGGATTGGATCCAAAATTTGGTTCTGTTAGGCCAAAGCAGCCAATCTTTTCCCCAGCACCCAATCCAGGAAGCCATTTAGCTTTTTGCTCACTAGAGCCATATGCGTGAATTGGATACATAACCAATGCCCCCTGTACACTCGCAAAAGAACGAAGACCTGAATCACCTCTCTCCAATTCATGAAGGATGAGCCCATACGCCACATTGCTCACACCAGCACCGCCAGATTCTTCCGGGAGGGATGAACCCATGAATCCCAGCTCCCCCAGTTTGGGGACCAGATCCATGGGAAAGGTTGAGCTCTCATAATGTTCGTTGATCACAGGCATAAATTCGGTCTGTACAAAATCATGAGCCGTGTGCTGAATTAGTAATTCTTCTTCGGTTAGCAAATCGGTAATATTGTAAAAATCAGGACCTAATTCTTTCATAAAATTTTCCTTCACAATGGATGAGATAAAATTACATCACTTTTAACATATCATTATTCTACATTGAAAATAGTAGAAAAAATACAAACAAATTAAGTTTATTCAATTAAACTAATAGTGTAATTTTATCATTAATTGTTTCAATTTACATATGAATAATCAACGCAGAGAAATGGTAGATGGGGCTGCCGCTATTGCCCGAGGGGCTTTGGATGCTGGCTGTGATTTTTTTGCAGGGTATCCTATTACTCCTGCATCAGGGATCCTATCTCACATGCTTCGCGAACTTCCAAAGGTCGGTGGTATCGGACTTCAGGGAGAAGATGAAATTTCATCTCTGGGCCATTGTATTGGTGCTGCAACTGCCGGTGCTACAGTTTTTACTGCTACAAGTGGTCCCGGGCTTTCACTATATTCAGAAAACCTAGGCCTAAGTATTATGATGGAAGTTCCGTTGGTTATTGCCATCTCCCAAAGACTAGGACCTTCCACCGGTGCAGCTACAGCTACAGCTCAAGGTGATATCCAGTTTATGCGGTGGTGTACGTCAGGAGGCTATCCGGTTATCGTACTTTCACCAACAAACATTCAAGAAAGTTATCATTTAACAAAACGAGCATTTAAACTTGCAAAACGATTCCGAAGCCCTGTATTCATTGCTACAGATAAGGAGACAGTAATGACCACCGAATCAGTAGCAGAATCAGAAATTCTAAGCTCGCCGGAGTGGCCTGACATCCCAGATGAGCCCGTAGGAAAACCGTTGTATCCATATGAAATTAATGGTCCCATTCATCACTATACCGGATCCAGCCACACGGAAGAGGGACATATCACTAAAAATCCAGAAATTATCGCTGATTTTAATGAACGATTAAAAAATAAAATTGATGATCATACTGATGAAATATCTTTAGTAAAAAAAGACATGGATAATGGGTCAGATACATTGATCATCAGCTATGGGATATCTGCTCGATCGATGGAAGCAGCCGTCAAAGAGTTACGATCAAATGGGAATAAAGTTTCTGCGCTAACTGTGTATTCATTGTGGCCAATTCCCGAAAAGAAAATTCTTTCAAGTTTGGATGGAATCAAGCGAATTATTATCCCTGAAATGAATCATGGTCAATATCGACATGAAATAGAACGGTTAGCCAATGAAAATGTAAATATCGTTGGTGTAAACCGTGTGGACACATTTTTGATTACTCCTGAAGAGATCATTAAGGCATATCATGGCTGACAAGATTTTTGATACATATATAGCTGAAGATAACCTTCCATATGAATTTTGTCCGGGATGCAGTCATGGTAAAGTTCTTGGCGCCATAAGCAACAGCCTGAAGCAGCAAGGGCTTGACCCATCAGAAGTAGTCATTGTAACTGACATCGGCTGTGTGGGCTTATCCGATAAATATTTTGTTACTCATGCTTTTCATGGCCTTCATGGCAGAGCCATTACATATGCTTCTGGTATAAAAATGCAAAATCCGGATCTGAATGTTATTGTCCTCATTGGTGATGGAGGCTGCGGTATCGGAGGACATCATTTATTAAATGCAGCCAGGCTCAATACTGATATTTCAGTACTCGTATTTAATAATTTTAATTTTGGAATGACAGGTGGGCAACATTCTGTTACCACACCTTTGGACAGTATAACTCCTACCACCTCACTCGGGAGTACTGATGCTCCAATGGATATAGCTGGAACTGCAAAGGTGAATGGTGGAGGGTTTGTCGCTCGAGCAACAGCTTTTGACAAGGATCTGCCGGATTTAATCGAAAAAGCAATGAGACATGGTGGGTTTTCACTTATTGATATCTGGGAACTTTGCACAGCATACTACGTCGCTCGTAATGACTTTGGCCGAAAAGAAATGTTAAGCTATATGAATGGAATGGAGATGGAATCTGGAGTTCTGCAAAAAACTGATCGCCCAAGTTTTCAAACCAGCTATAAAGGGATCCAGGAACAAGCCAGTAAACAGAAACCCATGAGCGGTTTGGTATTGGAAACACAATTCTCATCGACTTTAGATAAGCCAATTAGAATTGTGTTAGCTGGAGCTGCGGGACAAAAAGTTGTTTCGGCTGGGAATTTACTTGCGTCAGCTGCAACTCTTTCTGGATTATGGACAAGCCGTAGAGCTGATTTCCCAATTACAATTCAAACAGGATTTTCAGTGGCCGAAGTGGTGATTAGTCCCGAGCCGGTTCTTTACTCTGGAATTGTTAAACCGGATGTGGCAGCCTTGATCGCACCAGAGGGAAAAGCTAAGATTGCTCGGCTTACCAAAACTATGAAAAAGTCAGATACAATTTATTTTGCCGAAGGGTTAGGTGATGTAGAATCTTCAGCAAAACAATACCCTCTAGAGTTTCCCAACAGTGCACAAAAAGATATTCGAAAAAATATTTCTGCATTAACGGCGGGGTATCTTGCGAAACAATTAAAGTTATTTCCTTTTGAAGCCTTAAAAGAAGCTGTACGAAAAATCCAAAAACCAAAGATTGCTGAAATTAATCTGGGTATCCTAACTTGCTTTGAAGATTAAATCGACTCCTGACCGGAAAAGGAATAGCACTCATCGCCAGCGATGATCAGATGGTCATGAACAAAAACACCAATCGATACGGCGTTAGTTTTTTATACTCTCCAATTTTGATTTGAATTCACGAAGTTCCCGTACATTGCCAATCTCAATCTCACCCGAGTCCCACTTTAGTCTAAAATCCGTTTCTGAATCAGTTCCACCCTGTTTTTGGTAAAGAGGATAGATATCTGCATCCTCCCTCGGTTTATTATAGTGTAATGTAGCGGTGGTCTTATATGCAATATCTTCCAAAATGTCATCAATTACTCTAGAGGGGAGTTGTCTTTCTAACAAACTTTGTTCAACTCGAGAGAAACGCATTCCTTTTATCACATAGTCTTGATAAGCTTCCCAAGCGAAAGGCGCTACTGCTTTCACTGATTCTGCCATCGCATCTGAAAATACTCGTATCTCATATTGAGCATGGTTGTCTGAACGGAGTCCAATAAAGTGAAGCAAATTATGGAGATCATTTTTCCAATACCATTCTGTATATAGGTTAACCGGAAGGACAGCTCGTGCTAATTCTCTAGCCACACCAGCTTCATTGAGCTCTGTATACATTGCAAAACCTTTTGCGGATATTTCTTTGAAATAATCCTGTACTTTTTGTTTCAATTCATCTGGGACTTCCCCTCGCCTACCCTGTTTATTAAGCACAGATTGAAATTGGATATGCTTCGGATCGGGATAATAAAACTCATCTCTAGCTTCAGAATAACGAAGTGAATATTCGTTAATATTTGCTGTGCGGTGGCGAACCCACTGGCGCGCTACAAAAATAGGCATCTTACAATGGAATTTAAATTCCACCATTTCAAAAGGCGTCGTGTGGCGGTGACGCATAAGATAACGAATCAGCCCACGGTCTTGAGAAACTTTGCTGGTTCCTTTTCCATAACTGACTCTGGCAGCTTGTACGATAGCATTATCTCCACCCATGGAATCCACGAGCCGGACAAATCCTTTATCTAAACATTTGATTGCATTTTCTGGTATTTGTGACATATCAATTTTTCTCTGTTATTATATTAAATGTTTTGTCGACCGCTTTTATATCTCCAGCAATCAAGCCAGGAGTAATTAGTGTATTTTCTTGATTGTATTTCCTTTGGACGCCATTTAAGGCAATTAATTTCCCCCCAGATTCATTAATTATACAATTTCCTGCGCAAATGTCCCATTCATTTTTTGGTCGTAGTGATGCAAATATATCTGCTTTTCCGGCGGCAGTGAGTCCAAGTTTATATGCAACTGATCCAATAGCACGGAGCTCACCAAAAACACCGTCAAAAGGTGCCCACAATCCTCTTCGTGTTTCAGATCGGCTGTTTAATATCACCATGGCTCTCACTTCATCTTTGGTTAAACAATGTATAGGCTTGCCATCAAGAAAAGCACCCCCACCATTGGAAGCCGTGAATAATTCTTCCGTCACAGGGTTAAATAAAACGCCAACGACAGGTTCCCCATTTTCTACCAATGCAACACTCACCACAAAATGAGGTATGCCCTCTATGAATTCTTTTGTTCCATCCAATGGATCAACAACCCATATTCGCTCTTTATCTAATCGATCTGGAGAATCAATGGTCTCTTCAGATAGCCATCCATAATCAGGCCGAGCTTCAATTAGTATTTCTTTTAATCGTGTATCTGCAGCATGGTCAGCAGTTGTAACCGGATTATGATATCCTTTATTTTTGATCTCATAATCAGCTTTATAATAATTTAGAATCAACCCACCTGCTTCAATAGCAGCTTCTTTTGCTATTTTTAATTCAGGAATCATGGCACGGAAGTTAGCTTAAAAAAATATTGTGGTAAAATGTGTTATAAGACTAACATCTCCTAAATATTATCAACTTTTCTCTGTTTTTACGAGGAGAAACTGATAATTCCGGAAATTCCTCATTTTCAATTTTCCATCCATCATAAAAAATAGATTTTACTTCCGATATTGTTGTTCCCCATGGAGGTCCACCATCAACCATTGGTTTATCTAACGGAAACCAAAGACCGATGAGTTTACCATTAGGTTTGATAATGGTTTTAACCAGCTGTTCATATTCTTCTCTACGACTTGGGTTGATCGCACAAAAGCAAGTCTGTTCAATGACATAATCAAATTCACAATTGAATTGAGAGATTAATAAAAAAATGTCAGTCTCTACTATATTAATCATTACACCTGCACCACTGGCCAATGATTGCAGTGCACTAATGGCAGAAGGAGCAAAATCTATTGCTGTTACTTCAAACCCTTTTTTAGCAAACATAACGGCATCATATCCTCGTCCACAGCCAATTATACATACTTTCCCAAGTGGTAAAGCATCACTAATCTTATCAAAAACCGGTGTAGATTCGCCTAAATCCCATCCTGCGTCATCCCCTAAATATATATTCTCCCAGAATTGGGGATGGTTTTCTTTATATTGTTTCACCAAAGCCTCATGGAATGATGAAATTTAACAAATTTCTTTGATGAGGGACTTTAAGTGAATTAACTTTTCACTTGGTGTGGGAAGGTGAATTAAAAGGAACATCAACAGTTTTTTACATAAAGATTTTTTCAAATTAGATTCACATTAAGATTTTTTCTTTCCTCTTAATTTAGCTTCCCCAAAAATAAGTTTGTAAAAATATTATTGCTCCTGAGTGGAGGCGGTAAACCCGTTATCCACAGGAATTGCTATTTGTCTGCTTATAAGCAATCAGGTTAATGCTATGAAGAAAGAAATATATATAAATGAAAGTATGGGGGAGACTCGAATTGCCATTCTGGAAGAAGATCGCCTTGTTGAGGTCTACGTTGAAAAACATGATCAACAACGGATGGTGGGCAATATTTATAAAGGTATTGTTGAAAATGTTATACCAGGAATGCAGGCAGCGTTTGTAGATATAGGTTTTTCTATCAATGCATTTCTTCCTTTTTCTGAAATTCAAAACAGCTCTTTCCTTCCTGATGTTATTTTAGAATCAGATGAATCTGATTCTAAAAAAGCGAATGATCACCGAAATGTAGAACTAAAAACAGGTCAGGAAATTCTTATTCAGGTCATTAAGGAGCCATTTGCTAGTAAAGGACCTCGAGTGACAACAGAAATTTCTCTCCCTGGGCGATTCCTAGTTTTAGTTCCAGAAGTTAATTATGTCGGGATATCCAAAAAGATATGGGATAAATATGAACGCAGACGACTAAAAAAACTTTGTTCAAAGATGAAAGAAAAAGGTTGTGGAATCATTGTACGGACGGTGGCAGAAGGAAAATCAGACGAGATCATTCGTAATGATTATAATATGTTAATTAATAATTGGAAAACACTAAAAGAAAAATCGAATCGCTCAAAAGCTCCATCCCTAGTATATGAAGATTTGGAAACGGCATCTAGTGTTATTCGTGATTTATTGACAACGGATATAGACAAAATCATCATTGATTCAAAAAAGATCTTTCGCAGAATGCAAAATTATGTTCAGGATGTTACTCCTAAAATGGGGAATCGGGTTCAGCGTTATAAATTAAAAATACCTATTTTTGAAAGTATGGGTATTGAAGATGAAATCGCTAAACTTATGCGACCAAAGGTATGGTTGAAAAGTGGTGCATATATCATTATCGAAAAAACAGAAGCTATGGTTGTGGTTGATGTAAACAGCGGTAGATTTATTGGAAAAAAAATACACGAAGAAAATTCGTTAAAAATTAATTTGGAAGCAGGTCGTGAAATAGCCCGTCAACTACGGCTGAGAGATCTGAGTGGATTAATTGTTATTGATTTCATTGATATGAATAGGGATGAAAACAAGAAAAAAATATATCATGAAATGCGGAAGGAATTGAAAAAAGATCGAGCTAAAGTTGCAGTTTCACATATCTCAGATTTTGGATTACTTGAAATGACCCGGCAAAGAATCAGATTAAGCCTTCTAGATTCTATGAGCGAAGTATGTCCAACTTGTTATGGTTCAGGACGAATTATATCAAAAGATACGTTAATCACTAGAATAGATCACTGGTTACGGCGATATAAAATCAAGAAAAATGATCTGAGGTTAAAACTACAGCTCCACCCTGAAATTTCTGAATATATATTAAAAGAGAAAAAAACAGTATTACGTGGACTCATGTGGAAACATTTCACACATTTGAAAATTGAGGAGAGCTCAGAAGTCTCAAGAGATGATTTCCGTTTTGTTCATTCCAAAACAAATGTAGATGTGACCAAAGAACTAGACCTTGGAAAGGATAATTAACTCTATTAAATTCCTCGGCTTTTTTAGGAAAAAAAATGTACGCAATAGTTAATATAGCAGGAAAACAATATAAAGTCTCAAAAGGAGACAAAATTAATACGCC
>DASCRE010000087.1:0-1988 GCA_034408645.1 Fidelibacterota bacterium
TGTAAATACTTTAGACAATTCTTCGGTTGGTAATGGGATGACCGGACACACCGATAATTATTTTTTCCAGTTGGACGATGAACTTAATGTTCAGTTCTATCTCTTTAACAGCGCGTCAATTGGATTTACATATGAAGAATATTTAGGTCTATTTAGTAAAGAGCCTACCCAGCTTACGTTTAAAACCTATCCTCCGTTAGTTCTTTCTGACACTCCAGTTGATATAGATACCTCAGCCTATTTGGATACCTCAGCCTATATGCAGGTCACTCCAGACTCACCATTATGGCTTACAGAGAGGTCCAGCTTGGACTCTTCGGATTGCCCCGAATCGTTGTGCAATAGCGGTTTAGAGATCTCTTTCAATGAAGTAGGAAAGGTAGTAGAGGATTCAGTAGCGTTGTTTTCTATTCAGTTCAAGAATGTAGATAAGCTGGAGTGGGAGTTTGATGCGGAGCAGGTAGAGCTCCAAAGATATAAACCGGTGAACTCTGACTGGATGTTCCAAAGTGATACTATTAATTTTCTAGATACATTGGACATTGTTTCCTATACATCGGTTGTCGATGAACTTCCGGAAGAGGGCTCTGTATTTGTAGATCTTTCGGAGTGGGAAAAAACCGAAAATCACTATTCATCAGTGCAAAATTCTATTTTTAAAGAATTTTACTTTCCATCTTGGCGCAGACTTGGCGGTGATTCCCTGATTTTCAGGGTAAACACAGATTGCAATGACAATGGTGTACATGATAGTGAGCCAGAATCTCAGGTTGCATCATCCGGAGACTGCGCAGCAGATGAGTCTTTTATTCTGACAGATCTATCAACGGGAGCAGGTTTTTGCGACAGGGGTAATGGTGTGTGGGATCCTGCTGAAGTTTATGCTGATCATAATGATAATGGTGTCTATGACTTAGATGAACCGTATGAAGACAGAAACTGCAATGAGTTGTGGGATGATGCTGAGGAGATCATCAATGATAATGGGAATGGCATTTGCTGTGATGATAGCGAAGAATTTGTTGACCGCGGTAATAGACAATTTGATGTTGCCGAAGAATTCACAGAGATAGATGGGAATGAAGGTATAGGTCCAACTGAATTATTTATTTTTGATTTAGCTCCCAAAACCCTTTTGGTAAATTGGGAAGATCCTTTAAATCCGGTTCCTATGACAACTATTTATCCCAATGACTCTCTTACTACCCGATGGGGAATAAAATATTATGATATAATTCGTGAAACAGAGAGAAGTGACCCAAAAACTGTTTGGGTGGATAACGTAGACTCCCTAGTTACTCAATACAATAATGAGACAATCGAGGCGGTGGGTGAACAAGGCTCAGGGGCGGACTATTATATCACAAAAACAGAGTGGGTCGAATCAACCCCCGCCGGAGATTTCCGTAATTATGATTACCATATCTTTAGGATAGATGAAAATGTATATAAATTAGTTCATCCCAGTTATTTTAAGCCCTATGGATATCATGGGTTCACCTATGACCTGATGAGCCAATCAGTGAGCTTTTCCACTCAGGGATATGATGACGGATTTTGGTATAAACCAAATGCTATGGATGAGATATTGTTTTACACCTCCAATGGGTTATTTCGGGATGGCGAAATTGTTAATGAGGAGTATCATGATACCACATCAGTGGGGATCTATTTTGTCCGTAAGTCACAACAGGTCTTTTCAGACAGTGTTACAGTTCCCGCAAAAAACATACGGGGATTCATTGGTGATCTCGGAACGGTTCAGTGTTATACAGAACCTCAGGGGAGTGTGATATCTATTGATGAGTGCCCTGCGGCGGATACGACATTTAGTGATTGTTTTAAAATTACTCGTAGTGTCAATATGACTATAGTCGGAAGCGGTGTGGAATGGGAAGAAGAAAATACAACCTGGCTGGTGAGAAATTACGGGATTGTCAAAACAGAGTTAAAGGTTCGTTGGGTAGTGTCAATTTGGTTTGATTCGG
>DASCRE010000088.1:0-13314 GCA_034408645.1 Fidelibacterota bacterium
AGAAAAAAATCAAGTCGTGAACAAAGGATTTGGTCATTTACGAATGACAAAAATGATCTCATCTAAATTATTTTTTGAGGTTTTTACTCAATTTGGATTTAATGATTTCCTCTTAATGAAGGACAGAAAACTGGCAGGAAGTGGATTGCGTTATAAAATGGTTTCCAATGATAGAATGAATACATTCCTGGGTATTGGTCTTATGCAGGAGAATGAAATCTATGATAAGGTTAATGAACCTGAAAAAAAACTTTTACGATCCACCAATTATTTGCGTTGGAATATAAACATCGCTGAAAATACAGAACTTTACAATACGGTTTATTATCAGTTTTCTTCTTCAGATATAAATGATTATCGCTTGCTTTATGATGGAAGCATTGATTTCTCAGTGAATGAAAATCTGTCGTTCTTTATAGAACTCAATTATCGCTATGATAATGATTCCCATGGTGATATGGGCAAATCATATATCCAACTAAATAATGGGATAGAATTCACTTTTTAAAGGAAAGGCAAAAACATGGAAAACAACAAAACATTTTTATCATTAACTTGACCTGCATCCCAAAATTAGTACCAAGTGTTAACTTAGCATCAAGCCTGCTTAATAGAAAGGGTTTTTTGTTTCCCACCTCTTTGTAAAAAGTGGGGATGGGGTAAAAGGAAAAATCTTGAACCCCATTCTAAAATAATTTTGTACATTCTAGATTAAATAATAATTAATTAAAGGAAAAGATAGTGGAATTAAAAGATAAATTGAATTTATTGTGGAAGTTTCTATTTTTAGCTGTATTTACGTATGGTGTAATTAGTGTTACATGCTGTAAGAAAAGTCGTTCAACTTCTTGTGCAAAACAGTCAGGGCAGGTTTCATCTTGTGCAAAACAGAATGTTAAGCAGTCTTGCGGTGTAGATTGCGTTAAACCATGCTGTGCAAAAAAATAGATTTAAACTATATCACTTTCTAAAAGCCTCACACTAGTGTTTTTTTTGTTTCACACCTCTTTGTGAAAAAGGAGGGATGGATTAATTAGATCTTTTATTTATGGGATTAATCTTAAGTTTCTAAATAATTAAAGGAGAAATTATGAGTAAACCAACTCAAGGTGATGCAAATATCATGTTACAATTACTAAGATGGGGAGCAGCAGAGAATATCCAGGAAGCAATGAATTGGATATGGAGCGATGCTTTCATTGAAGATTATGACGAATTTATAAATATTTATCCACCAGGCAGTGATGAATATGGAAAAACCATAAAAGTATGCGGATGGTTTGAATCAATTGGAACACTCTATAAACAAGGACTATTAAATGGTGAATTATTATTTGATTGGATAGCAGTAAAAATGCCCTGGTCAAGACTTAAAAATTTCGCTCTTGGAGTTAGAAAAAAGTCAGGTGAACCAAGGTTGTATGAAAATTTTGAGGCTATGACAACAGCATAATAGTAAGAATCAGAAATCAATCCCCAAACTCGTGGGGTTTTTAGATTGTTGGATGATTGGTACATTTTAACATTAAAAGGTTAATGAAAGGAGAAAAACATGAAACCTCTAATAAATGTTGACGATATTACTGAATTCAAAGGTCATGAACATGGTGGATTTAAAGCTCAATATGCTGATGTAGGGGGGAAAATAGGTGCAATTCAATTAGGATACAATATCACCATAATTTCTCCTGGAAAAAAATCTTGGCCATTTCATAACCATCATATTAGTGAAGAAATGTTCCTCATTTTAGAAGGAACAGGTTTATTAAGACATGGAGAAAATACATTTCCATTAAAGAAGAATGATATTATTGCTTGCCCCACTGGTGGTAGATCACTTGCTCATCAAATTATAAATGATGGAGCTACTGATTTAAAATATTTAGCTCTGGGTACCAAAAAACCATTTGATATATGTGAATACCCGGATTCAGATAAAATTTTATCTAGAGTAATTTCGGAAGATGAATCCAAATTATGGAATATATCAAAAGGTAATGAATCATACGATTATTTCGAAGGGGAAGATTAAAGGATATTCCCAAATAGCAAGAGATTACTGAATTCAAGGGTATTCTTTTCTCACCTCTTTGTAATAAAGTCTGAGTGGGGTAAATAGTATCTTTAAAGGAGTACAATATATTGATATAGTACATAAACAATATGGATCTCCTCCTAAAATGACTGAATAAAAAATATTAGAAAGTTTCTTTAAGAGTAAGATGAAAGTGAAAAGGTACCAACATAGAAAACATAATTTATATGATTTTTAATCAAATAGACCACAGATTATTAAAGTACTGATACATGAGTTAGGTATCCTGTTATGACAATTGATCAAATCACTATATTTGGTATTATTATATTGACTTTCACCCTGTTTATCTGGGGAAAATGGCGCTACGATATTGTATCCATAATTGCACTGTGTGTTCTATTTATTTCCGATCAAGTATTGGGAGGTGAAAAATCAGGCTTGATTATGGATTCGTCTAATATATTCATGGGCTTTGGGCACCCTGCGGTAATTACGGTGGCGGCAGTACTGATTGTCAGTCGGGCACTTCGTAATGCAGGAGTGGTGGATGTCATTGCCCGGCAAATTACACCTTTATCAAAATACCAGATAGTCCATATTTCCAGCTTGAGCGGAGTCGTATCAATTTTTTCTGCCATTATGAACAATGTAGGAGCATTAGCTCTCATGCTGCCGGTAGCGCTCAAAACATCGGCCAAACAGAGACGATCACCCAGTGTTATACTCATGCCCCTGGCATTTGCCAGTATTTTAGGCGGCATGATTACAATGATTGGGACGCCCCCAAATATCATCATTGCCACTCTCCGCGAATCCCAATACATGGAACTCAAGACCCAAGCGCTCGCTGATAAGAGTTCACCAGCTGCCGAATATTTTATATCTCAGAATATTAATATTGAACAGTTTCATCCTGAACCATTTGGGATGTTAGACTTCAGCCCGGTTGGAGGAATCATTGCCATACTGGGTGTGCTGTTTGTAGCGCTGGTAGGCTGGAGATTCATACCCAAAGAATCATATAAAAAACCAGGGACTGAATCGCTGTTTTCCATTGATAAATATATAACTGAGATTCGTATCCCAAAGGACTGCAAATTTATTAGTAAGCAGATCAGCGAGATTGAAAAATATACAGAAGACAGACTCACAATAATTGGCTGCATTTCCAATAACGGGAATATTTTCACTCCACGACACGACGAAATCATAAAAGAAGGAGATAGATTTCAAATTCAAGCGGATCCAGTAGATTTAAAGTTAATGATGGATGAGTATGGCCTCAGACTTACAACAAAAATGCGAGCACGGATAGATCAACTAAAAGATAAATATACCACTTATAAAGAAGTATTAATTACACCTGAATCAAAGCTTGTACAACGGGATCGGACGTATTTTCGAAAGCGCACCTCAAATTCGCTAATACTGATGGCGGTGGCGCGCCAAGGACAACCAATCAGTAAACGGTTGGGGAATCTCATATTCCGGGTTGGGGATGTACTGCTTATTCAGGGAAATATAGATAACCTTGATGATAATATCAGTTCATTGAATCTGGTACCCCTAGCTCAGCGAGAAGTACAGGTAGGCATATTTTCACGGGTCAATTTGTCTCTGTTAATTTTTTGCGGAGCGATTGGATTCAGTATAGCAGGCTTACTGCCTACTACATTGGCTTTTGTGTGTGCCATTTTATTATATGTTTTTACAGGTATTCTGCCTATTCGTGAATTGTACCAGCAGGTAGATTGGCCGATTATTATCCTGTTAGGAGCAATGATTCCTGTGAGTGCTGCACTGCAAACAACCGGAAGTACCCAGTTAATCGCTGAGTTTATGGTAAACATGACCGGAAGTTTACCAAACTGGTCTATTCTGGCTATTATTATGATTATTACAATGTGTCTTTCAGATATCATCAATAATGCCGCTACTGCTCTAATTATGGCGCCAATTTCCGTTGGCATTGCGGTATCTATGGGTGTCAACGCTGACCCATTTTTGATGACAGTTGCTGTGGGAGCGTCGTGTGCTTTTCTAACTCCCATTGGACATCAATGTAATGCACTAATCCTCGGGCCGGGCGGCTACCGGTTTTCTGATTACTGGAGAATGGGATTACCTCTGGAATTTCTAATTGTTATTGTGGGTACCCCTTTGATACTCTATTTCTGGCCATTTTAAATAATTCTCATCTAATTCCTAAAGCAATTGTAGAAAATTGGGAGAAGGTAAAGTAACCCCATTGCTTTGTAAAAAAGTAGAGATGGGGTAAATTGAAGAGATAAAAAATTATAAACTAATTTTGTAAAGGAGATTTGAACTTATGCTGATTATAAAAACTGGAATAATCTTTTGTATGTTATCAGTGATTATTGGTGCATTGGGAGCTCATTCATTAGAAAATATGATAGGTGATAAAATAGATACCTTTAAAACAGGTGTTCAGTATCATATGTTTCATGGATTGGGTCTGATTCTTAGTGGAATCTTATCTAAAGTATTTGATATAGATATAAGTGGTGTAGGCTATTTATTTATAGCAGGCATAATTCTGTTTTCAGGTTCACTTTATTTAATTTCTATTTATAAATATTCTTCACTTGGTATAATTGCACCTGTAGGTGGGCTATCTCTTATTATGGGTTGGATAATATTATTTTATAAAATAAATAATTATTAAAATAAGATTGTGAGATTTATACTATTTATATTTTTTACAATGCTACTATTCGAAGACCATTCCAAAAAACCTGCTTATACTACCTACGTTAATAAGTAAGATAGAAATTGATAATAATATTTTCTGTTCTAATTTATTCCATATTATCATATATAGCACTCCCTAAAATAAATTTCCTGAAATAAGTATTGTTGGACTTATTAAAATGAGATATTAGTGAATGAATTTTCATAGTAAATTTTATTAAAGAATTTTTGTATCTCAGTTGTCATATTGTACTAAAATATAAACCGGAATTTTTATAGATTTCTCAATCCAATACAAACAGGATTTATGTTATCATTTAATATCTCTATTCTTTTATTTACTGTAATTATTGTCCTCATAGCAGTATACTTCAAGATTTATCGAATTGCTATGGTGGTAGGGATAAATTATATCATATTTACTGTCATATTATTTTTTTCATCAAAAACTGAAAATGAAACAGTGCAAAATATAGAAAATAATGAATCTAACAAAAGGTATAATACGCCAGATATGACAGATACAACTGTGTCCAATACAGACACCGCTATAGACCTAGTTCAATCAAATAAATATAATATAGCTTCAACTCAACCCTTAGAAGAAGAATTCACTTTTGAAGACTCCGTTCAATTTGATGCAGTTGATATATCTCCAGATATAATAATAGAAGAAAATATCACTGAATATTTGGAAATAAGGAATATCAAAATATGTCGTGAAATTAGCGTAGAACAACGCAAACCAATAGATATTGATACTATATTTACTATTAATGGAATGAAAACCTTATTTTGTTTTACAGGAATAAGAAATACTAATTCTAATATTCAAACTATAACTCATATTTGGGAATACAATGGTGAAGTTAAGGCAAAGGTAAAAATGGAAGTATATCCATCCCCATTTTGGCGATGCTGGAGCCGTAAAAGAATCACAGAAAATCACAAAGGGAGTTGGAGAGTAAAAATTGTTAATCACGAAGGTGGCCTAATTGGAGAAAAATTATTTAGTGTGAATTAGTATGAAATATAAATACCTAATATTACTTTATTTGGGAATCTTTTCCTGCACATCTCAAGTTAAACCTGTAAATGAAATCAAACTATCATGGGAATCCTATCGTAATGGTAAATTTGATTCAGAGGGTATTCGATTATATTCTGGTAAAAATACTAATCTTCCTTTGAAAGCATATTATGCAGAGATTGATTTAAATTCTTCTAATATTGATGTGGAAGTTGTGTCAAGTAATGATGATGATTTGAAAGAAACCCCCTCAGAATTTTCTAATCGATTAGATGCATGTCTTGTGGTAAACGGTGGATATTTTTTGATGAATGCGAATCCAGCTAAGCATGTCGGTCTTTTAAAAACTAAGGACTCAACCATCACTCCACCATTAATTACTATACTAAGAAATGGTAAGCGCTATTATACCACTAGGGGAGCTGTTGGTTTTCTCAACGATACTGCAGATATAACATGGATAAGTGGTAGGGAGGATACAATATTTTCCTTTCAAAATTCTCTTAATAATCAAAGAGAGAGACTTCCTAAAATATTGGATTTTCAGAAGGGCATTCAGTGGAAAATTGAATCAGCAATTTCCGGTGGGCCTGTCATTGTTCAAAATAAGAAAATTTTTATTACTTCTGAAGAAGAAGTGTTTTTCGACACCAAGATCCCCAACATTCATCCTCGCACTGCAATTGGTTATACAGATAATAATATACTAATCATACTTGTGGTTGATGGGAGGCAGCCCTCTAGCAGGGGGGTATATCTGGAGGAATTGGCACAGATCATGGTAAATTTAAATTGTGTGGAGGCTCTAAATTTGGATGGAGGAGGTTCCTCAGCTCTCGTTGTGAATAACCAGTTAATTAATAAACCATCTGGAATGTCAATGGAACGTGAAGTGATGTCGGCAATTGCAGTTACATGTTATGAACATTAAAAATAATTCACTTATCATCATCCCGGTATTTAACGAAGAAATCATATTGAATGGTTTGTTTCCATTTTTAAACCAACTTAGAAGAAGTGAGATTATTTTTATCAATGATGGTAGTACAGATGGAACAAAAGAGGTTATCAATAAATATCCTTTTGACTGTATAGATATTAATCAAAACAGGGGAAAAGGAAATGCCATTTCAATAGGGGCAAAATTTGCAATGGAACATAGGAAAAGGTGGGTTATCACTTTGGATGGAGACCTCCAGCATCCACCCGAACTCATCCCTAATTTTGATGACGATGATAAAAATGAAATAAAATTGGGATGGAGAAAAGATAAGGATACGATGCCGCTATTTAGAAAGATATCCAATATATTTACCAGCTTATTATTATCCATCCGATCGAATGTTCTGATAAGGGATTCTCAATGTGGGTACCGTGGATTTCCAACAGAAACTTATATTAAATGCAATAATAAAGAGCCAGGATTTCATATGGAAAGTGAATTCCTCATTAAAGCCAGTATTTTGGGAGTACCTATAAATCATATTGAAATCCCAACTATATATAACGAATCTAAATCTTCAATGAATTATATTCCTGATTTGATTAAATTTATTTCCCTGTGGCTAAAGAGTTTTCTCTGGACATGAGTATGATTCGGAAATTATATGATTGGGTTCTCCATTGGGCAGAAACACCATATGGTCCAGGAGTGCTATTTTTACTTGCATTTACAGAATCCTCTTTTTTTCCAATTCCGCCAGATGTACTGCTTATAGCATTGGCATTAGGTGCCAGAAATAAATCACTCAATTTTGCGTTGATTTGCAGTGTTGCAAGTGTTGCAGGCGGGCTGTTCGGATATGCTATTGGTCAATTTCTATGGTGGGAGGGAACTGGCTATTCTAGTATTGCTCACTTTTTTTTCAATAATATCCCGGGATTTACGGAACATTTATTCACATCAATACAACAGCAGTATTCGGAGTACGGATTTGCAATAATTTTTACTGCAGGATTTACACCCATTCCATACAAAATATTTACGATTTCAGCCGGGGCATTTGATAGTAGTTTTCCGCTTTTCCTCATTGCATCAACTATGAGCCGTTCTGCGCGTTTTTTCCTCGTGGCAGGATTAATATGGAAATTTGGCAAACCCATTAACACATTTATTGATAAATATTTTAATTTATTAACCATAATTTTTACCATACTTCTTATTAGTGGATTTCTAATAATCAGAGCTATTCTTTAGATATTTATTTCTATCTAAATACACTCTGATTTTATTTTATCGGGGTGTAGCGCAGTCAGGTTAGCGTGCGTCGTTCGGGACGACGAGGTCGGGAGTTCGAATCTCCCCACCCCGACAATCTTATTGATCAAGAATATAGTATAATTCAATTTTTTATTAATATATTCACTTAAGTTCAGTTCTATTTATACATATAGATTATATTAAATTTTATGATTAATCACATTTGATTTTTCTTGACCTCGGTTTTTTTTATTAGACAACTATTATTATGAAATACAATCCATCTGATATCGAACCTCGCTGGCAATTATTTTGGCATGAACAACAGACATTTACAGTTGAGGAAGATCAAAATAAACCTAAATATTATGTACTAGACATGTTTCCCTATCCATCTGGTGCGGGCTTACATGTAGGACACCCCCTTGGATATTTTGCGTCCGATATTATAGCACGTTATAAGAGGATGCAGGGATTCAACGTTTTACATCCTATGGGTTGGGATGCATTTGGACTTCCGGCCGAACAATATGCAATTCAAACTGGCACCCATCCAGCAAAAACTACTGCAGAAAACATCAAAAACTTCAAAAAGCAAATAACTCGTCTGGGATTTTCGTATGATTGGTCGCGGGAGATAAACACAACCGATAAGGAATATTATAAATGGACTCAATGGCTTTTTCTCCAGCTATATAAAAAAGGGTTGGCATATGAAGCAGAGGTTCCAGTGAACTGGTGTCCGGAATTGGGAACTGTTCTAGCTAATGAAGAAGTGATAGATGGAAAATCAGAAAGAGGGGGGCACCCTGTATTTAGGATGCCTATGCGACAATGGATGTTGAGAATCACTGACTATGCAGAAAGTTTGTTGGAAGGATTAGATAATCTAGATTGGCCCGAACATGTTAAAGAACTTCAACGAAACTGGATTGGACGATCGGAAGGGGCAGATGTCCATTTTTCGGTGATTTCTTCTGATAAAGTTATTACGGTCTTTACTACACGCCCAGATACTCTGTTTGGTGCCACCTATATGGTTTTAGCTCCTGAGCATCCACTAATTAAAACTATCACAGATGATTCCCAGAGAGATCAAATAAGAGCATATCAGGCTGAATCTAGCCGAAAATCTGATTTAGAAAGGGGAGAGCTTAATAAAGAAAAAACCGGCGTATTTACTGGTAAGTACGCAATAAATCCCGTTAACAACGAAAAGATACCCATATGGATTGCTGATTATGTGCTTATGACATATGGCACCGGGGCAATTATGGCCGTCCCTGGACAGGACCAGAGGGACTGGGATTTTGCAAAAAAATATAAACTCCCAATCATTCGTACCGTTGAACCACCTTCCGAATTTTGTGGAGAGGCTTATCTCGGTGATGGACCAGCCATCAACAGCAAAATGTTGAATGGATTGAATGTTGAGGATGCCAAAGAAAAAATCATACATTGGTTAGAAAATGAGGAAAAGGGTGTCAAAAAAATTAACTATAAACTCAGAGACTGGTTATTTTCAAGGCAAAGATATTGGGGTGAACCTTTTCCAATTATTCACAAGAACGGCAAACATTTTGCTGTGGATACAGATCAATTGCCTGTTAGCTTACCTGAAATTGAAAAATATGAACCCACTGGCGAAGGAAAATCTCCTTTAGATGGTATTAAGGAATGGGTTAATATTAAAGATGTAAATGATAATATTATAGCTGTTAGAGAAACAAATACAATGCCTCAGTGGGCCGGTTCTTGCTGGTATTATTTACGGTTTACTGACCCGAAGAATAATGAAGAGGCCTGGAACAAAAATAAAGAATCGTACTGGCTACCGGTAGATCTCTATATCGGTGGACAAGAGCATGCCGTTTTGCATTTGCTTTATGCCCGATTTTGGCACCATGTACTTCATGACCTTGGACTAGTAAGTACCCGGGAACCATTTAAGAAATTATTTAATCAGGGAATGATTCTAGGTGAAGATGGACAGAAAATGAGTAAATCGCGGGGAAATGTGATTAATCCAGATGAAATTATTGAAGAATTTGGGGCGGATGCATTTCGTATTTATGAAATGTTTTTAGGCCCTCTAGACAAAGCCAAACCGTGGAATAAAAAAGGACTTTACGGTGCTTACAGATTTATTGAGAGGTTGTGGAAACTTTTTCTATCTTTTGAAGAAAAACAAACAACTGATTCTCCATCAAAAGAAACAACACAGCTGCTCCATCAAACTATTAAAAAGGTTACTGATGACATTGAAAATCTCCGGTTTAATACAGCAATTTCTCAGATGATGATATTTCAGAATCATTTATCATCGTTAGATAATATTAATGATGAAATATTTAGGACATTCTTAAAACTTTTGTCACCATTTTCACCGCATATGTGCGAAGAAATAAATTCTCTATGGGGAGGAAAGGATTCTATTGCTTATGACCTGTGGCCTATATATAATGAACAGTTAGCAACAGTAGATGAGGTAGAGATCGCGGTTCAAATTAATGGAAAATTGAGGTCTACTCTAAATATTTCTAAAGATTCAGAGAAGAAGAATGTTATTGATCAGGTAAAACAAATTGAAAAAATTATCGAATATTTGAATAAGGGTGACCTAATTAAAACGATATATATACCCAATAGATTGGTCAACTTTGTTATCAGGCCGGTCTAACTAAACGATCGTTTCATTCCTTTAGCTAATATATAACTCGCAAAAACAAAAGCTAGAGCGATTACCTTCTGAGATATTACCTGAAAGGTAAGAGCAAAACCGGAACTATTTGGACTAGGACCAAACTCAAGGATAGCAACGTAAAGAATAAGCATAACTGAGAAAGTATAATAACCAATACCATAAAAGGTACTCAAAAATCTCGATTTGAAAATTACATAACTGTATATTAACGCATTCAGAAAAGCAATTTTGAACATATTATTTGCGAAAAAGACATGCAAATCAAAATAAAGATTTGCCGGAGTTAGCCCAACCATTGCAAAAAATGCACAGGTAATTACACCTAAGGCAGACCCAACGATAGATAATCTGTATAAAGATTTATTCTCATAAAAATAACCAGGAAGTGCTATATAAAAAATAATAAACAAGATACCAGACAAAAACATTGCATTGTTGAAGAAGAACGCCGAAATAAAATTATTTTTTCCTCCAATACAATTATCACAAATAACAGTTGATGTTGAACAGTAGTGTGTAATTGTTCTTCCAAGATCACTAAGAAAATTATTTATTACGCTATATCCTACAGTATCATGATCAAGTATTGTTGTTCCAGGGTAATATATTGCCGAAATAATAATGAAACCTACAAATATGACTAGAGAATAATAAACGAGGTGTATCGATATATTTAATAATTTCGTGTTATACATGAGTTTTCTATAAACTATAATTATACATAATATATGTTATGCGACATTAATATTAACATCGTTGAAAAATGATGATATTTTCCTTTTATCCCCTATAAGGATAATTTTATGTCCTTTTGACAACGAATATTCGGGACTTGGGTTAATTAACTTATTTCCATTTTCATCTATAATACCGATAATGATCAAACTGTATTTCTCTCTCAAATTGGTTTGTTTTATTTTTTTATCATACAGATGTGGTAGCTCATCGACTTTTACCTCTTCCAATACAAAATCAAGATTGGACTGACCAGTATTCATTGAGACAGCATCTTCTATATATGGCGCGATAAGCAGCTCAGTCATTCTATGTCCTCCTGCAATGTAAGGATTTACAATCTTATCTGCTCCAGCCCTTTTTAATTTTCTTCCTGTTTCTTGTTTACTACATCTGCTTAACAGAAAGCACTTAGAATTAAGATTTTTTGCCGACATAGTGACAAATAAATTATCTTGGTCTGTGTCCAAAGTGATAGCAATCCCTTTTGAATGCATAATCCCAGCTTCCTTAAGAGTATTGTCAGAGGTTGCATCAGCATGAAGATTTAAATATCCTAACTCATTAATAATTTTTATTTTTTCTTCATTAATATCTACTATAACAAAAGGAATATTTTTTTCATGTAGTTCCTTTGCAATCACAGCTCCCATTCGACCAAAACCACATAAAATATAATGTTGTTTCAATTTATTTATTTTTTTTAACATTTTCTTTGCCTTATATTCTTTAAATTCAATTATACTTGTATTTAACCTACTGACGACCATAGCGAATCCACTTACCCCAAATATAATAACAATCATTGCCCATATTTTCCCATCCTGACTTAAAGGCTGTACCTCCCCAAAGCCAACAGTTGATAAAGTTATCACAGTCATATAAACGCTATCAAAGATTGACCAATTGTCTTCAAGAAGATAAAATCCAGAGGACCCAGAAATTATAATCAGAAAAAAGAATAAAATAATTAATTTACTCTTTTGTATCATAGCTTAGTCTTTCTTGCCAAATGTATCAAGAACCCAATGTGAATAATCATCATTGTGGCTTTTAAATGGGAATGATATAATTTCAGGGACGCTATACGAATGTAAAGATTTTATAGTACGGGTAACAGATAATATATTTTCGGTAATAGTTTTAATCCACAGTATATATTCTTTGGAATTTTCAAGATTATTTTTCCAATTATAAACTGATGTAGATGGTCCTATAATGTTTACACAGGCAACCAATTTATATTCTACTAAATATTTTGATATGCTTTCTGCCTCTTTAGATGAATCTACAGTCGTGATAATGATAGAAAATGAAGGATGTTTTGATTCTGTCATAAAAATAAGAAAATAGGTTTATTTCATATTGGAGTTTGTTAATTCACTTTTTTAAAATGCACATGATTTTATAGCTTAAACTTAAATTTTATTCATGAAATATTCCCATATCATTTGTCATTACAGTGAAATTGGTCTTAAAGGAAAAAATAGACCATTTTTTGTTAAAACATTGCAAAAAAATATAAGATATGCTGTAAACCAGTCAATCCCCGAATTGGTCAAAGACGTGGAGAAAACCCATGATCGACTTATTATCTCATTAAACGAGGGTGTAAAAGAATCCTATGATTTACTCTTTAATACACTTAAAGAGGTATTTGGAATTGCCTACTTCTGCCCTGTTTTCTTGATTGACAATGATTTGGATTCCATGAAAAGTAATGCAATAAACATATTAAAAAATGAGGATGTCAATGCGTTTAGAGTTACAGCCAGAATGTCTAAATCAGTATCCCTATATTCAAAAATGTATGTTCATGAACATATTGGCTTGTTTATACAATCAGAAATGAAAAAAGATGTCAATCTCAAACATCCTGACATAACTTGTTATAT
>DASCRE010000089.1:0-22308 GCA_034408645.1 Fidelibacterota bacterium
TCACAGTTTATTCCATAATCCTGCAACATTGACAGAAGTTTCAGATCATATCGTTAACGTGGGATCTGCAGAGTTGTATGGAATTCCATATACACATGCAGGCTGGATAAATTATGTTAAGGGAATTGGCGTGCTAGGGATTTCCACGGAATTTTCTAAAGTGGCATTTCAAGAGGTTGACTTATCTAAGGAGCAGAGAATTGGTATTTCCCATGGATTTTATTTACAGAAGGATAGAAATTCAACCTTGGCACTGGGGGCAACCCTAAATCGTTTTTCATGGACACTTGGGCACTCTGCAGGAACAGCAGGAGATGGCTCAGATGGAATTCCAGGAGGAATGTCCACGGCGTGGGGTTTGGATGTAGGTGTTATTGGTGTATTGCGGAAAAAACACAGGGTTGGAGCCTTTGTGAAAAATGCCATTTCATCCACGATTGGATCCAGCGGAACGGAGCAGCCCTTGCCGAAAAGAATTTCTGCTGGTGTTTCTTATACACCGTTCACTGGATTGAT
The DNA here is from genome assembly GCA_034408645.1 of Fidelibacterota bacterium. Classification (GTDB taxonomy): domain Bacteria; phylum Fidelibacterota; class Marinisomatia; order Marinisomatales; family AB-629-J13; genus AB-629-J13. Next base: position 517 of record DASCRE010000089.1, read on the forward strand.
GACTTCATTTCTCTTTGAAAGAGTGTTGGGAAAAAATATTCAGATCAAGGGGAGTGTCCATTTTGATGTGAATCCTACACTGCGTATTATATCAGGAGTACAGTCCAATCCCAATCGTTTAGGTGCTGGATTTATTGTATCGTTTTCAAGAATAAAGATCGGGTATGCTTTATTGACACACCCAGTGCTACCTGTGGTTCATCAAACCGAATTAACCTATATTTTCCAAGAATAGTTCAAGATGCGATCGTTTTTTTTATCCATTATTTTTCCAATGTTATTAGCGGCAAACATTAATCTGAATTCTGCATCAAAAGATAAATTAAGCGGACTACCTCTCTCTGCCTCGCAAGTAGATGATATTTATTCATTTATTAATCAAAGAAATGGGATAGTAACCATTTATGATTTGCTTGAAATTGAATCGTTGACTATCAAAGATATAAATAAGTTAAAACCTCTGGTAGACATTAATCCTTATGAAGAATCTGCCTATGTTCGTGAACAAAATTTATCTTCATATAAAGTCAGGCAATGGCTGGCAGCAGAAGGAAATAAGGAAGGATTGTCCGATGTCTGGCTGGACAGAATCTATAGACCCGGTAATGTCAACACGATGTCGTTTGATGATTTAAGTGCTCTTCCAAACCTGAGCCCGGTGGACGTTGCTGCTGTGATTAAGCAACAACGGAGAGGAGAAATAAAAGGATCATTTGAATTGAGGAATGCGCCAGGAATCAGCTACTGGGGCTATAAAAATTTAGTGGATTTTGTAAACTTCGAAACTCCATCTAAAGAAAACCCTTCATTTCATGGTCGTTTTTCACAAATGGTTCGAACTGTACCTGTTACCACAAATCCGGATGATGAGGGGTCCATTACCGCATTTAGAAATTCGAATCGTCCTGAGGTGTATCAAAAATTATCTTTTCAATATGGTTCACATCTGAAGTTTGGATTTTCACATCATCAAAACATGGGAAATCCGAAAGGAATTTATACTCGGAAAAAATTTGGACTTGTGGAAAATGTTGATATGGGTTTATTTCGATTGGATAGATTTATCCTTGGAAATTTTTCTGCATCTTTTGGGCAAAGTGTGATTTTTGAAACAGGCGATTTCTTTTCGCCCCGCCGAACGGGATTTGGATTTACAAAACGTGCTAGAGGAGTGTTTTCCGATTTAACTCGATCAAATCAATATATATTGAATGGAATAGCTGTGCAAATATCCAATCCATATTTCCGCAGTGCATTCTTTATGTCAAAAGCTTCCCGTGATGCCGTGATCAATAGAGACAGCTCATTTTCTACATTGATTGTAATGCATCCTCGCCTTCCCATGGGAGCGAATGAGGATTCACTGAAAATTGTTTCTCCGATAACCTCTTCTGTTAATGAAGTCACTTGGGGTGGAAATATCAGATTTATGCCGTTTGTAGGAGCACATATAGGTCTTACTGTTTACGAAAGTCTTTATGACAGGGTTCTCGATCCCAAAGTTGTGGAAACCATCACCGGTGGGGCGGATGACAATGAGCCTGAACTGGATTTAGCTTCCAATGCAAATGATTATGATGAATATTCAGGTGATGCTTTTTACCTTGCCTATATGTCCAATTCAGCAGACCCGGAAATTGCTGCCATGTATAAATCTTCTGGTTCCTCCTCCATATGGGATGAAGCTCAAAGTTACCGAAGAGTTTTAGGGTTTAATTATGGATTCGTTCTTGGAAATATTTCCATTCAGGGTGAATATGGTGAATTGTCTAGAAACTTTGATTTTTTTACTTTTAACGATGAACCGAATGCATTCCTGACCAGTCTATATGCACAATTTGATAATCTTACCTTTTTAGCATTGTACAGGGATTATGACCTTGAATTTGACAATCCCTATCAACGGTCCTTTTCCAATTATCAGCGCTACAAAACGTCTATTTTAGAAGATGGTTATTGGTTGGAAGACCCAGTATACAGTTATCTATACTCAGGGAACCCCCAACCTCAGTCAGAACAGGGATATTATTTTTTCACCCGTTATCAATTTCATAGATCCTTTGTTGGATATATGAATTGGGATACATGGACAAGAAAGGCAGATGATGCAAAATATTACCGCACAGTACTCACAGTAGACTGGAGACCTGTTTTCAATTACCGCATCAATATTCGCCAGAAATGGCAGGAGAGGGGGTCCTTTGATATTTTTCATCCAAGTCCATTTGATTCAAGAGAAACACGAATCCGTTTTCGTCTCAGGATGTCCCGTTTTAATCAAGTGGAGTTGCTGTATTCACGGGGATACACAACATTTTCCCCGAGACCAAGGCTTACAGAATCTGTTAGCCCTGGTGCAGAAATGAAGGTGGGAGATATCGGATCACCCGACGAATCTATTGGGATAAATGGCATCCACAATTTTTCTGACCAAATGACCTTGAAGGGAGGTGTATTATTTCTTCAAGGATTTTTATGGTATTTTGAAGATACAGATTTCCGACTCTTCTCCGCGGACCATGGAGCTGTACACTCTTGGATGTCTTGGCAGTTTTCGCCTTTAAATAATTTTTCTGTTAAATTGAAGGTAAGTCATACAAATTATAGCTCTTTTTCTACAATAACCTCAGGAAAATCAGGAGATGGGACTTGGGTTTCAAATCCTGTGGTAAATCAAACTGAATCAGATTTTAGATTACAAATTGACTATGCGATGTAAAACACCAATGAATAAATTTCTTCTGGTTCTTTTAGCAGGATTTACATCTGCTGGATATTCCCAGTTTCTCTTTAATCGTATTACCGGTACAGACCCATATCTTGTCTCTGCACGATCCTTTGCCTTAGGTCAAACGACCTACAGTGAAAATTCAACCCGCCTATTATTGATAAATCCTGCAGGATTGTGGCGACTTGGAGATGGCTTTTCATCTGAGTATCATTTAGGTGGAAACATTGGCTTAGAGCGTCGAGGGTTTGATCTTAAAGATTTTTTTGGAGATTACCTTACAACATCAGACTATGTCGTAAATCATACCAATAGATCATTTTCAGGGTTGGGTATTTCTGGTTCCAGAACTTATGGGACTACTCAAGTTTCAGCAGCTCTTTCCGTTGACCCGTTAACTTCTTTTGCATATAAATATGTGGAAGAAATTCGGGGTAAAGAGAGCTGTGATGATGGAATTATATGCAATAAGGATCCACTATTGGGATATCATCGTTTAGAAACTCGTGGTCAGTTGGACCGTTTTTCTTTTGGTTTAGGTATCCGATACAAATTAGACGATCGGTTTACATTGAACTGGGGTATTGCCTATCATAAAATCCCTGAGTCATCCGTTCATGATATTTTCATGGCAGATACCTTGCAAATCATGGATGGGTATTTGGGGGAAATACATCCAGCTGACAGAGTTGAGAATACACCGGGAGGTGGTTTTTTCAGTTATGGGTTCGAACTAAACACATGGAAGGGATTGCATTTTTCATTTGCCTTTGATCCAAAGTTAATAATTGAATCTAATTTTAACACCCCTTCTGTTTTGGACAGTTCTTCTGGGCTTCCTCTTTTTATAGCGGGAGACACATTATCCTTTCAAATTGAGGGAGTTCATTATGTGAAACCATCCCGTTTATCTTTGGGAGTTGCCTATACAACTCACGGAACAACACCTATATTGGTCACTGTTGATTATACCGTTATCGATTCCTATTCCCTTAAGTTGGTCAACAATCAGATATTCCACATGCTGAGATCAGCATCATGGCATTTAGGTCTTGAATACATAACAACTTCACAGATTCCGGTAAGGGTTGGATTGGTTTTTAAACAATCTCCGTTTCAGGTGTTGGATCCTCAGACGGTCTTTACAGTTGGTTCCAGCAAATCATTTGGGGATCTTCAGGTTGATTTTGCTGCAGGATTCCAATCAACCCAATACAAATACCCAGATCTGTTCCCCGTTGAAGATGATGTCCGACCCTCTCTTGATACGGTATCAGAATCCCTATTTAATTTTATGTTTTCATTCAAATATAATCTTTGATTCGCTTGAATGAACCACATTTCGTTTTTGGCTATTCTTTTTCTCATTTTATTTAATCATTTCAGGTTAAAGCTAGCAATATTTAGCACCTCATTCCTTCTTGAAGAGGAAAAATAAAGAGGGTATTATGAGAAGTATTTATTATCAATTATTTTCTGTCGCAATATTATTTACGGTGCAAATTTCTTTTGCGGGAAATAATAAAAGCCACTCTACAGTTCACCTCATAACGACCAACGATCTACATGGTCAGATTACAGGACAAAAGGCCACATTTATGAATCCAGAATATCCCCCTGATATTTTGGATGCCTCTGCCATGTATCACTATGTTAGTGAACTACGAAAGGAAGCAGAATCAAAAAAGGAGGGTGTTTTGGTGATAGATGGTGGTAATTTTTTTCAGGGGCATCCGTTTGGTATGGCAGACAGTGGAAAAACAATGATTGAGTGGATGAACCAGGTACAGTATGATGCTCTTGTACCGGGGAGTTATGATTTTATTGGTGGAGCTGACAATCTAAATGAGTTGGCAAAATCAGCACAATTTCCGTTTCTCATTGCGAACTTGGGAACAAGTGATTATTCCGATAAAATCAAATCATTTACAATAGTGCCCGTATCGGGAATTCAAATTGGAATTATAGGAATTATTCCACACAAATTGAATGAAACAGTGTTAGAACAAAATAGAAAGGGGTTCTCAGTTTTACCTGAAATTGAGACGTTGAATCATTGGATTCCCATCATGAAAAAAGAGGGGGCTGAAGTTATTGTTGTTTTAACAAGTTTGGGGATTCCATGGGATAGGGATGAGGTGTATGCTGAGTTTTTAGATTCATTGAAAACAGGGTCATCTTCAAAATATGATATTAACAATGCCCTAGAATTAGGTTATTTTTCTGAAGAAGTGGACTTCATTATTTCGGGAGGTGTTAGTAAAGGATATCCAACCATATGGTATGATTCTCACAGCCATGTATTTATCACTCAGAACTATGGAAATGGGACTGAGTTTGGTCATCTACTTTTACATATTGACAAAGGCTCTCACCAATTTGTGGGGTATGAAACTGCAGTGGATGGTAGAATAGGTCAAACTATGCTGGCAGATGATTTTGTTTCTGAACCGGACATGAGTCAATGGATAAGGACAAATGCATCAACTGCATTAGATGAAGTATACAAAAATCCGGAGTGGATGCCGATCTTTGAAATCCCAACTCAGTGTGATATGAATGTAGGTGCTAGAGGAAGAACAAAAGTCCCAAACCTAAATTTACCTGAAGAGATTGAGATCATTACATGGAACACAGAATTTTTTCCCGCTCACAGGGATTCAACGCTCCCTGTTTTAGCAAATGTGATTTCTGATTTGAATGCGGATTTGATCGCATTTCAGGAGATCCGGTTTACCGGTTTTTTCAGTGGTCTCATGAATCTCCTGCCTGATTATGATTTTATTGTGTCTCAGCAGTCTTCCTTTATGGATCAAGCTATTATTTTTAAAAAAGATATGTTCACATTAGTTAATCAGTCTGAATTGTTTGCAGAAAATGATTATAATTTTGCCGGAAGGCCACCGCTTAGAGCTGATTTTCAATATCGATGCGGGGATGATATCTTAAATTTCTCTGTGATTAATCTCCACATGAAATGCTGTGACTCAGGATTGAAACGTAGACAAAAAGCTGTAGCAATGCTTCATGAATATATATCAGATGAAATGGATTCCGGATATGAAAATTTTATAGTCTTGGGGGACTGGAACGACGACTTGAAAGATAAAGATACGGAACACAGCTTCCACCCATTTCTGAATGATAAACGATTTTATTTTGTAAATGAACCGCTGGTCTATGATTTGTCAAAAGCATCCTATCCAAAAGAGCCTTATGTCAGCTATTTAGATCATATTGTCGTAACTCGGCAAATGGTTCCTGAGTCAAAACTCAATCGAACTGAAACACTTTTTATTGAAGATTATATTGGCGGATATTCAAAATATGAACGATATATTTCGGACCATCGTCCGGTTATGTTGGGGTTTGCTCCGTTCAAATAATTACAAAAGGACGGGAAGTCTTTTCTGTCTTTTTATATTTATATCTTGTGCGGTAGAAAAGGATGATGAAATGCCAGCATCCCAATTTTCAGGATTATCCTTCGGGACCGAAAATACAATTGAGATTCTGACATGGAACCTTGAAAATTTTCCTAAAGCAGATGAACAAACCGTTGAATATGTAGCCCAAATTCTAACTCATTTGAATTGTGATATTGTGGCTTTACAAGAAATAAGTTCAGGATCTTATTTTAATGTTCTCGTGAACCGTTGCAATCAGTTGGATGAGGGGAATGAATGGGTGGGAGTAAAAACATCCTCAGGAAGTTATGGGCTTGCATATATTTATAAAGCAAACAGGATAAATGTTGAAGATATATTTGAAATATTTGAGCAAGAAAATATAGCATTTCCCCGTGAGCCTTTTATTATTGATTGTGATATAAATGGGAGTTCATTTGTATTAATCAACAATCATTTAAAATGTTGCGGTGATGGTACGATTGACAGTATTGATACGAATATAGATGGTACCCCGGACATACCGAATGAAAATGATGATGAAGCCCGAAGACAGTCTGCATCATTTTTCCTTGAAGAGTATATTTTGAATAATTACTCTGAATCTAACGTTATTGTGGTAGGAGATCTGAATGATGATATTCATGAACCTAGACTCTCCAATGTGTTTTGGAACTTTATTGAAAATTCTGAACATTTCAAATTTGTTGATATGCAATTAGCATTAAATGGAGAGAACGAACAACACTGGACGTATTGGTCTTATCCTTCTTGGCCCAGTCATATTGACCATATTCTTGTCAATAAAAAATTATTTGATGAATTTGAAAATAATGCCTCAACAGTTACAACTATTGAATTAGAAGATTATTTCCCAAACGGTTGGGCAGATTATGATGAGTTTATTTCTGATCATCGACCGGTTGCTTGGAAATTTTCATTTTAATTTTGTTTAGATATTGAAATAGAACAACACCTTATTTACATTCTTAGTCCTGCTTTTAACAAAAACGAAGGTGTTCCATTTGAAAATAATCAGTTGTACATGAGGAAAGGTGTTCCCAATCTTTTCCTATGGATCCTAATTCTGGGATTTATTTCTTTCTCTAAAGCCCAGTTTTCATCAGACATATTTGATAAATATACATCCGTTGGACAGTTAGGAATGACGGTGACCAATTTTGGGATATTGGGTAACGGATGGAATAAAGTTAATGGTCAAATTCTTCCGTCGTGTCAATATAAGCAGCATACAACTATTCAAAGAGATCAGGTGGAACATTTTTCTTATGCTGGTCTATGGATCGGTGGAATTGTTAATGGAGAAAAAAGGGTGTCCACATCAATTGTGGATGGTGTTTTTGAATCGGGGGATGAGGGTTTTGAATATTTTTCTACATCCGGAATCGATATACGATCTTCAATAAGTTCAACATCCCAGGATTCAATGGCTCAATTTTATTCCCCCTTTGCAGTATCTCATCAAGATTTTTTGATTGATTTCCAAGATTATGGATTGGATACAGACGATAATTATAATATAACGAATCACACGCCTATGGGAATTGGTGTCCATTTAGAAACTTATGCCTGGAATTTTTCCTTTGCTGATGCTTTTGTGATTCTTAATTATACGATCACAAATCAGTCAGATGAAACTATTGATAGTCTATATGCCGGGCTTTGGACCGATGCGTCTGTTAACAATATGAATTTTTATAACAAATATGAGCCAGGAAGTGGATTCACATGGTATGATAATTTAGATGGATTTGATGAATCTACTGATGAATCAGGATTTTCACGGGATATTGCTTATCAATATGATGCAGATGGTGATGATGGGTGGGCAGAATCTTATATTGGGATTTCTCTATTGGGAAGTTCAACAGCCAGACCAATTATTAATTCGTACTATAATCAGTGGATATGGACAAGCTCAATTAATTCTAATTTCCCTTCTTACATTATGCCCCTAACGGATGAAGATAGGTATGAAACATTAAGCTCAAGTGTTCCAAAAGGTACCGATTCCGAGTTTTTTAATGACGATGGATATCCCAAACAAACTAATAGTTGGATATTTATGTTGTCAGCAGGCCCATTTGGTAGTCATATGGATGCGGATTCTACACTTCAACTTCCACCAGGAGAGTCCTGTTCCATAGCATTTGCAGTTGTCTGTGGTCTGTGGGAGGGTTCAGGTTCAGAATCTCCGGAAAGGCGAGCCAATTTGATAGTAAATGCAGATTGGGCACAAAAGGCATACGATGGTGAGGATAAAAACAGAAATAACGTGCTCGATGTAGGAGAAGATCTGAACAATAATGGGAAAATGGACCGCTACATTCTTCCTGAGCCGCCTCCTACTCCAAATATTTTTTTAGATGTTGGAGACCAAAAAGTAACTGTGTACTGGCAAAACAATGCAGAATATTTTATTGATCCCATCAGTCAGGAACAGGACTTTGAAGGTTATAGAATCTATGGTGCCAGAAAAACAGCAGGATCAGAGGATGTGGAATTTTCATTGTTAGGTGAGTTTGATAAGGATGATGGAGCATCTGAAAACGTAGGATATAACACAGGGTTTGAACTTGTACAAATAAAAAATGAGTTTGGCGAACCTGATAGTATTTTAATAAACGAAAATTATTATCACTATGAATTCGTCAACGAAAGTGTAAAAAACGGATGGCTTAATTATTATGCGGTAACAGCATTTGATCGGGGAGACCCTGCTGCAAACCTCGGTTCTCTTGAGAGCTCAATTTATGGGAACAGGGTATATGTATATCCTGGTACCAATCCGAATGACGAATCGCTCGGTTGGGAGCCGACTGTTTATCCTAATCCCTATAGGGGTCAGGCAGAGTGGGATGACTATGGAAGCCGTGAGCGCATGATCTGGTTTCAAGGGCTCCCTCAGAAAGCAGAAATAAGAATATTCACCCTTTCCGGTGACCCCGTGGATGTACTTTTTCATGATGAAGATTATAGTGGGGGGGATGTTAATAATATTAATTCAAATCAAAATCCGTTATTGAGCGGTGGCGAACATGCTTGGGATTTAATTACTCAGTACAATCAGGCGATCGCATCAGGGCTTTACCTGTTTACTGTAGAAGATTTGAATTCTCAAAGTGAATCTTTTGGAAAAATTAAAGAAGGTAAATTTTTAGTCATTAAATAAACTAAAAGGAGTAAAGAATGAAATATACTATAACAACACTGTTCTTTATTGGATTAACCTGTTTGTATGCGCAGGATATGACGATCCAAGAAGCCAGGGGACAGCTTGGAAATACGGTAACAACAAGCGGTATTGTGACCACACCAAATCTTGCAAGTTCAGGACAGAGTGATTTTGCGATTCAGGATGAGACAGCTGCAATAATTATCTACACTGGTGATTTTGATGCTGGATTATTATTAGGAGATTTAGTGACTGTGACCGGTGAAATTCTAAATTATAACGGTAAGCTGGAAATTGTTCCAAGTGCAGAAACAGATGTGGTCGTTGTAGGTCAGGGGAATGAGTTGCCGTCCTTTCAGCATATGACTTTGTCTGGATTATTAACTATTCCTGAGTCTTTTGAATCGGAACTGGTCCAAATATTCGGTGTTGAAATTGTAGATGGTGATTGGCCTGAACCGGGGAACAATCAAAATCTTACGATCTCTGATGATGGTGGGATTACGACTCTCACCATACGGGTGGACCGCCATTCAGATGTAGATGATGGTCCCGCCCCAGAAGGAATCTTTAATCTTAAAGGTTTTATATCGCAGTATGATTACACAGAACCTCAGGATGAAGGGTATCAAATAATACCTCGCTTTCAAACGGACATTGAAGAATCAAATGAGGATATTTTGCCGATCTATGAGGTACGAAATACACAGGAAGGGGAAACAGTGACAACCGCAGGGTTTGTGACAACACCAAATTATGCAACCGCAGGTTCTAGTACGGAACATGGTTTTCAGGATGCCACTGCTGGAGTATTAATTTATAATTATTCTTTCGATGCAGGACTGTCAGTTGGTGATTACATTCAGGTAACTGGTGAAATTGATATTTATAATGGTAAAACTGAAATTGTTCCTGCGGATGAATCCGGAATAACAGTGATAAGCAGCGGGAATGTTATACCTGCCTCTCAAACTGTTTCTATCGCTGAAATGCTTGTCTCTCCCGAATCCTTTGAATCTGAAATTGTTACAGTTCAGACAGCTACAATAGTCGATGGAGATTGGCCTTCAGAGGGTAATAACAGCAATCTTACCATTACTGATATCAGTGATTCGACAATGACAATGAGGGTGGATAAAGATACCGATGTAGATGAGGGGTTGGAGCCTCAGGGGACATTTAATCTTACAGGACTTGTGGGACAATATGATTCCTCTGAACCAGTTGATGAAGGATATCAAGTACTACCAAGATACTATTCAGATATTGAGATTTTAGGGGATGTAGCACCAAACATTTCAAATTTGATGCACTCACCTGATGCCCCGACGCCAGATGATGAGGTAGCTGTAAGTGCTCAAGTTATTGATGATGGAGAGTTAGAAGTCAGTTTGTATTATCAGATAGATGAGGGAAACTATGTGTCTAATGATATGGTTTTAGGAGAGTCAGATACCTATTCTGGTACTGTCCCTGCACAGAGTGACGGTGTTACAGTCCATTATTATGTCAGCGCTGATGATGGTGTAAATGAAATAGTGAATTCGGACACTCTATTCTATATTGTACATTCACCGGAATCCCTTACCTCTATCAATGATGTTCAGACCAATCCTGAATTGGAGGGGCAGGTTGTTACCATTGGTGGTGTTGTTACAGCAGAATTTTGGGGTGGTTCATCCAATCGGAACTTTTATGTCCAGGATGCAGAAGAAGAATACAGTGGTGTTGTCGTATTCAATTATGATGGTTGGGATCAGTTTGGGTTTGACACTCCATTGGGTGAAACTGTTTACAGTTTAGCTGAAGGTGACAGTGTGGTACTAACTGGCGAAGTGGTTGAATATTATGGTAAAACAGAAATAACAAATGTCACAGGTGTCACGGTGCACGGACCTGCAGTACACCCATTTGAACCTTTGGATGTTACGGTTAACCAGATCATGACAGATGGAACTGAATCTGAAGCCTATGAAGGAATGTTGGTCAGAATTTCCAATGTGCTTGTTGATGAAGAGGATCTGGGCAACGGCGAATGGTCCGTGACGGACGGTATGAATTCAGTGCGTGTTGATGATAATTGGGACTATTATTACTGGCCGGAAGAGGATGCTGAATTGATTTCTATCACGGGAGTTCTGGATTATACTTACAGTAATTTCAAGATCCAGCCACGCTTGGCACGGGATGTTGTGGAAGCAGGTGATGTACGGCTTCAACGGGTTCAACAGGTTTTGTACAGTGACCTGATTAAGGCTGGTGAGGATTCAGAGTCCGATATGTCCTATATGCTTGAGGACACGGTCACCATTTCTGGAATTGTAACTATGCCAACCGGGCTGAGCTATGCCGGTGATGGCGTAAAATTTATTTTTGCTGATCCCCACGGAGGACCTTGGAGCGGAATTCTGTCTTACGATCCGGACAGCTCTGCATTTCCTAATTTAGTGGAAGGAGATTTCATACGTGTTACAGGATTAATTTATGAATACTCCACTGGTGGATCAAATATGACAGAATTGTTTGTTACACAACCTGTTGAACAACTTGGCAGTGATGCTGTTCCACCAGAGCCAACAATTTCCTCCGGGGATTTACGTTGGCCTACTGAAGCAGAGCAGTGGGGAACAGTTATGGTAAAAGTAGAAAATGCCGTTATAACTGCTAATGATTTTCCATATGATCTGTTTGCGATGGATGACGGTTCAGGTTCTGTACTTGTGGATGATGACTCTGATAGTATAGAAGTCTATTTTGATGAGGTAGGACCACCACCAGTGGGGACAGTTATAGAATCTGCCCGAGGTTGGGTTTATCATCATTTTGGGAGCTATGGCGACTCCACAACCTACAAACTGTGTCCTCTCTATGTTTCAGATTTGGTTTACGAGATTCAGGAAGGGATAAGTGTGAGTCATATAGCTGGCTGGAATTTGGTTTCCTTCCCATTTGAGGGAGTTGATAACAGCTATAGTGTTGTTTTTCCTGATGCCACATCCGGTACCCTTTATGAATTTTCTGGCACCTATGTGAATGCAACCGATCTAGAACCAGGGAATGGATATTGGTTGAATTTTTCGGATGGTGGTAGTAACCTTTTGACAGGAGACCCAATTTTCAGTCTTACTATTTCACTTTCTGCAGGATGGAATTTGTTCAGTGGGATTTCCACAACTGTATCAATTGACGAAATTGATGATATTAATTCAATCATCGTTCCTGGTACTGTATATGGTTTTGATGGCACATACCAAAACACTTCTCTCTTGGAACCAGGTAAGGGATATTGGGTTAACGCATATGAAGCAGGTGAAATTGTCGTTTCAGGTGGGAGGAGTGCACGGGTTAGAGCGAATCCAGCAGATTACTCTGAAGGTGCGAATGTGTTAACATTTGGTCAGCAATCCATTTTCTTTGGGGTAGATATTCCAGAAGAAGAAAAGGTCAGATATGAGCTCCCGCCCTTACCACCAGAAGGTGCCCAGGATTTTCGGTACGCAGATGGAAGTAAATTAGCAAAGGAAGGTGGACATATTTCCATTCAGCAGAATAATGACCAATGTCACTTATCGTATCAAATCAATATTCCAGCAGATGAGGGAATGGAATGGGTATTGATTTCAGAAATGGGAGACCGATATGTACTATCTGAGTCAGGCGAGATCATTGTAGAAAGCCCAATCCGTTCCATGGTTTTGAAACAGGAATCCCTTGTTCCGTTGAGCTATTCATTATCGCAAAACTATCCCAATCCTTTTAATCCGGAGACTGAGATTCGTTTTTCTATCAAAGAGGAAAACGAAGTATCTTTGGTTATCTATGATATTTTAGGAAAGGAAGTAACCAGGATTGTTCAATCACGCATGGACCAAGGATTTCACAAAGTGATTTGGGATGGGTCATCTGCTTCAGGATCGGCTGTTTCATCCGGAATATATTTCTATAGAATCACATCCGGGGACTATATCAATCAGAAAAAAATGATGTTGATCCGATAGATGTCTTTACTGGCAGGAGTTCAATACTCCTGCCAGTATAATTTATTAATGTATTCTATTTTAAAATACCTGCCGGTGTTTCTCATCCTTTCCTGTTCTGTTTGGGAATATGAAGATCCTTCCTTACCGTATGGGAACCAGCCCCCTGAAACCTATTTATCTCTGATTGCATCTGACACCATCTATGCAATTGTAGATGAGATTATCTTTACTGTTGATCCTGTTTCAGGGGAGAATATTGCTGACACTGTGTGGCACTATGAATTGGAAGACATCCCATATGACTCATCAATAGTCTCTGATACACTTCCTCACGCGTTTACAACCATAACGACCAGCAAACAGGAATTGCATTGGTGGGGAGAAGATTTGGATGGAGAAGTCTTGGGATATAAGTATCGCTGGAATACCGATACTTCCTGGACAGAAACTACGGACGAAACAGCAGTATTTTTTATACCGATAACAAAAGAATTTGATGTATTCCAATTTGAAATATCAGCAATGGATAATAATGGAATTATGGACCCATCCCCTTCAAAATTAGTTTTACCCATTCGAAATTCGTTTCCTGAAATAAGCTTTAAACTTAAGAGTAATCCAGATTCAGAGGACCTACCGGAGCCCAATAGCGTACACGTTACATTTCCAACACGCACCTTCATCTGGGATGTCACTGATTTGGATGGAGCAGAGACCATTATTTCTATTTTTTATGCTTTGGATGATACGTGTGAAACCTGCTGGATAGAGTTGAGTGCAGCCGCTTATTCTAGTATTACTCTCACCGAGTTAATCCCCGGTGACCATATATTTTACTTGAAAGCCAAAGATATTGCCGGAGCATTTAGCGCTACCATTCAATTCCCCGATGAAACGAATGAAGATACTCCTAATACATGGATCGTAAAAGAACCGGTGGGGTCCACATTGATCGTAGATGATTTTCCGCAGGATACTCCCAACAATGCTCTCGACTGGTATATGGGTTTAATTGATTCTCTTGAAAATTCAGAATTTTCCTTTTGGGAGATTGGAGAAAAACTTCCCTTTTCTGAAACGGATGTAACGTCCACACTAAATTATTTTGAAGACGTGATTTGGTATGCAGGATACACCGGGAATTACACCTATCATGAAGCGGAAAACAGTATTCAAACATTTATTGAAAGAGGCGGAAATATTTTTTTAAATTTTACTACTTTTCCTGATACGTCGGAAATTTCATGGTTTCCTATGGATGAGTCGATAACTCTGAACTCCGGCGGTGATATCCATTCTACCAAAATGCTTATTCCTCAGATCATGGGAGTCGACACTCTTGTCATTGGTAGCCCCATTTCTGTTGAGGTAAAGGGTTTTGAAAGCAGTAGCTCTGGTTTTAATAGCTTGTATCAACTTCAGGAACCCGAACCAGGTGGAATTGATTTATGGATTGGTACTCCAACTGTCTGTGGTTCATATAAAAAATCTAACAGCGGGACAGCTGTTGCCATGTCCATACCATTGTTTAAAGGATACGCACCGGTTCTTGATGTTGAGTGGGCATTATCCGTTTATGATGTCACAAGCATCCTGTACGCTGTAACATATTCTGATGAAGAAACCATATGGGCGGTGGGAGAAGATGGATTAATTTTGAGATCACTAAATGGGGGGACGGATTGGGAGATTATTTCCAGTCCAACTATAAAAGATTTAAGAGACATTAAATTTTTTAATTCAAATACAGGATGGATAACAGGAAAAACAGGAACTATTTTAAGAACGACAGATGGTGGTGATAACTGGATAGAACAAGTTAGCTCAACAACACGCACCTTATATGCTATAGATGTTCTTGGTGAGAATAATATATGGATTGCTGGGAAAAGTGGAACTATACTACACACAATAGATGGAGGTGAAGAATGGATCCAGATAGAAGTTGAGTCAAATTCTAGGTTTGAAGATATTCAGTTTTTAGATACCATGAACGGATGGTGTGTGGGTTCAAATGGTACCATCCTTCATACAGAAAGCGGTGGTGAAAGTTGGCTATCTGTTGATTCCGGATTAGATGAAATTCCCTGGTTTTATGGATTGTTTTTCAATCAATCAAATACAGGGTGGATTGTTGGAAGCGATGGGAGCATACTCAAAACAAGTGACAGCGGTGAAAATTGGAATATGATCACAACTGGAATCGGAGAGACACTTTATGACATTTTCTTTTTAAATGAAGATTTGGGGTATGTAGTTGGTAGTGGTGGAAAGATATTAAGTACATTTGATGGAGGAGATACATGGAATTCCATTTACAGTGGAGTGGGAGAGGACTTGCGGTCTGCAGCTATGGTTCATTCCAAAAAAGGAATGATCGTCGGTGGGAATACCCAGCCAATTCATAAAGGTGTAATGCTAAACCGTAGCTCTGGTGGTAATTCTGGAGCTTTTTTTAATTTTATTTTACATGATGTTTTCAATGATTAATAGGGTTTTCAGATTGCAATTCAGTGTCTTATTGTTGATTGTAATCAATTTTGCTCAGGGTGAAACTGGGAGAATTTCCGGAACCATAACTGAAGTTGATACCGAAAACAAATTGCCAGGAGTGAATGTCATATTTAAAGGGACTTACTATGGTTCTGCGTCTAATGAAAACGGAGAATATTCAATTGAAAATATTAGGCCCGGAAATTACGATGTGGAAGTTTCAATGATTGGTTACAAAGTTTTGCTTCAGACAGGAATCCGGGTGAATGTCGGAAAAACAACATATATAGATTTTTTTCTTGAGAAAACGGTATTGTCTTTTGGTGAAGAGGTGCTTGTTATTGGTGATAGCCCTCTTTTTGATGTGAATGAAACAGCATCTGTCTCTCGAATCAGAAGTGATGAGATTGAAAATAGGCTTGCATCAGGAGTTGAAGATATTTTAGCAAAACAGATTGGTGTGTCTAAGCAAGACAATGAGATTCACATTCGAGGGGGGCGTATTGACGAAAGTTTATTCATCGTTGATGGGATGTCGGTGAAAGATCCATTGTCGGGATATTCGGGAAATCTATACATCAATGCTGAGGCAATTGAGGAATTGGAGATCATCACCGGAGGGTACAATGCGGAGTATGGACAGGCAATGTCTGGTATTGTCAATGTGAGTCTAAAAAGTGGTTCTGATAAATATGAAGGTGCTGTGAAATATATCAGTGATCACTGGGGAGTTTTAAATCAGGAATCAGTGCTCAATTATTCTGATCGATTCGAGTTTAATTTGGGTGGTCCTGAAATTATATTAGGAAAAATTCTACCTTTATTTGGAATTTACTCTTTCGGAAAATTTTCATTTTATTTATCCGGATTTGGGAATGTATTTGATGGAAATCTTCCTGTTTCAAGAGAATTATTTCCCCATCATAATTGGGAATTTTCATTGATAGATGATTCAACCGAAAAAAACTTTTTGAAAAAATTAGCTGTTCGTGAAAATAATGATTGGCATTTCATGTATAAATTACTTTGGGAATTGAATCCTCAGAAAAAGTTGATTGTATCCTATGATGGTTCTCTAAATATTAATCAGGGATATTTTATGCCCAGGGCATTTTCCTCAACTTATTATCCTTACCGATACCAGAATATTTTGGATCATTACAATACCATTACCAGAGAATCAAGATTGTTTAACATAAATTGGACTCATTCACTGGGAATTCAGTCATTTTATACGCTGACCCTTGGCCGGTTTATCACCATGGAACACAGTGCGGTTCAGGATCTGAAGTGGACAGAATATGAGGAACGATTAGATCTAGAACCCATCAATTATATCCTTACAGATGAAGATGGAAATGTGCGTGTTACATATGGTGATGAATTTTATGACTCAGGTTTTGCTCCTGAATGGTATGATATGTACAGTGACAATATTCGCTTTGATTTGGATTGGACATATCACCTGCAATCTAAACATAAAATTAAAACGGGTATCGAAAATACATGGACAGAAATGCAGGTTCTGGATATTGATGAGCCTTGGACAGGGACGACAGGGCTAGGTGCAAATTATGATTCCTATCAGGCTCGAACCATGTTTGGAGCTATATATTTTCAGGATCAGATCATTTTTGAGGGGATGACTATCAATATAGGGATGAGATATGATTACTGGTTCCCAGGAAAATATGTTGAGGATGCAATAAATGATACCAATGCAGTAATTATAACAGATGAAGCGCGGAATAAATTCAATCAGGAAACATTTTCAATGTTTGGAGCCAGGGGGAAGGGGAGATTAAGTCCAAGGTTTGGGATTTCCCATCCTGTGACAGACAATGATGTCCTGTATTTTTATTATGGTCATTTTTCACAGTTGCCTACTTTTCAATATGTTTACGCAAAACTTAACTCCAGCGCTCAATCAACTTATCAAATTTTCGGAAATCCAAATCTAAGTTCTAAGACAACGGTTCAGTATGAATTGGGAATTAAGCATAGATTTAACCCAGATCAGGTTATGGAAGTAAAAGCATATTGGAAAGACATGTTTGATTATGAAACTTCCCAGTCTGTAGTTCCTTCCAATCCGAGATATTCTCATTTATCCTTTAATATGTATTTTAATGCTGATTATGCCCGGGCACGAGGAATTGAGACCATCATCAAAAGCCGTTTGTACAAAAATTGGTTTATTGATTTGAATGCAAATTATTCTATTATTACCGGTAAAAGTTCCACTCCTTATGATAATCTCTTGGTGGATGCTGGAGAATTAAGGGAAAAACCATTGGATGAAAATTTTTTAGCATGGGACAGACCATT
Organism: Fidelibacterota bacterium; assembly: GCA_034408645.1. Taxonomy (GTDB): domain Bacteria; phylum Fidelibacterota; class Marinisomatia; order Marinisomatales; family AB-629-J13; genus AB-629-J13. The sequence goes on from DASCRE010000089.1 coordinate 18,649, forward strand.
TCAGTTTTTCACCAATCTGTATTATCAACATCCATCAGGATGGGGAGGGTCTCTGAGAGTAGAGTTTTCCTCTGGCAGAAGATACACTCGTTCTATTCCTGGTACAAATGATAACTCTGATGGTATTATTTATGTTGAAGACACACCCTATTATATCGGTGCACGTGAAGATGACAAGCCATATTATTATTTGAGTGAATATTATCCCAAATTATTGAAAGTGTTTGGGATTAACACAATTTCCGGGTCCAGCACTGTTGACCTGAAAGTTTATAAATCATTCAAAATTTATAATGTGACCTGTAAATTATTTATCGAAACAGAAAACTTGTTAGATGAACTAATTCCTAGGCGAATCAATCCCTTCACCGGTCGTGGATACGATCCTGGAGAAATAATACCTTATTATTTAATTGAGAATCCTAGTCCTAATCAGGACCCTTCCCGGAATGGAATTCCTAGAAAAACAGTTTTAGGAGTTCAGGTATTCTTTTGAAATTGAATAAAACACTGATGTTAATCATGTTCTTGTCTATTCTATCAGGACAAAATTTATTTCCTATCCTTGGAGGGCAGCGAGCGGGAACATCTGTTTTTACATTTCTTAAGGTTGGTGTCAGTGCAAGGGCAGAGGGGATGGGAGAAGCCGTGGTAGCCCTACATCAAAATGCTGCGTCGATATATTATAATCCCGCTACGGTTGCGCAATTTCAACAAATGGAAATTTCGGCTTCACGGGTACAGTGGCCTGCAGATATTCAGTATGATTTTATTTCAATAGTCACGCCCTTTAGATCTCGTCATTTTTTTGGATTATCTGCTGGTATCCTTCACATGAAACCAATGTTGGAGACAACAGAATATAATCCTCATGGTACCGGTACCTATTTTATTTTTCAGGATAGGTTCATCGGGCTGACATATGGGTCAAAAATGACAGATAGATTTAGCTTTGGCATTACTCTAAAATATGTAGCTGAAAATTTAGCAGGATATCACATGGCATCATCTATGATAGATATGGGAACTTATTATTGGACAGGATACAGGTCACTGAGATTTTCAGCATCTCTATCTCATTTTGGTCCACAGGCGAAACCTGAGGGGACATTTATAAAACGTATTCTTGATATGGACACAGGAGAAGAAATTGAGATTGAATCTGAATTTGAGTTGTTTTCACCTCCGACCGTTTTCAGAATTGGTGCTGCAATGGAACTATATGAGACCATGGAACAGAGTGTAACTGCATCCATTCAACTAAATCACCCGGTGGATAACGCAGAAAATATCTCCTTGGGTTTGGAATATACATTATATCAAATGCTGTCTTTACGTTGCGGGTATAAATTGAACAAGGAAGAGGTGGACTATTCCTTTGGAGTGGGGGTGAGCGGAAAGATAGGTAATTATATTTTAGTAGCAGACTATGCTTACACTCATTTTCAACATTTATCACCACCTAAAAGATTTTCTCTGAGTTTATCCTTTTGATATTTAATAATAAAAATATTTTTATTAGTTGGTTTTTTTCATTGAAAATACTGATTGTCACAGTGGGGTGTATATTGATGTCAAATGGTTGTATCAACAAAATGGAACTACCTGCTGATATAAATACTGATGTGGAATTCTCCGCAGGTGACACAACTTATTTACCGGTCAATCCTATTTGGGGAACGGAACGTGGGTTTCAGTCGCCTATTGAAATTTCAATTGCTCAGGATGGTCGAATTTTTGTGGCTGACTCCGCAGCCCAATCAATTTTTGTTTTGGATCAAGGTGGAAACATAGTTACGGGATTTGATGAATTGAGAACTGTTACAGTTGATGGAAATTCTGTTCATCCCATTGATGTGGATATTGATACAAAGATGAATGTGTTTTTTATTGATGGTAGTGATAAAATATTTTGTTGGAACCAGCTGTGGAATCTATTGGGAATTGAAGCATATGCTTTTGGAGGAATATTTCTGACAGAAACAGGTGAAGATAGTTTTATTGTTTCACATAATGAGTCCTGGCTGACGGCAGTAAATAACACGAATTGGGAATTGGTAGATGTGACCTGGTCTAATGAACAATCAGTCATAGATTCTTTGCTCAGTGTTCGCTGTGTCTTTGATGGCCAATCCGCAGATACAACCGGTGATATTTGGTATTCCAGTGGGATGTCTTCTTTTTCAGGACTGACCACATTAAGGGATGAGGCAATGCGGGTATTTACATCTGACCACTTCCATGACCGGATTCTGGCACTGAATATGAGGCGATCTCACTTGATCAGGCTTTCTTCTGGAGAGGAAATTTGGACTCATGATTTGGTGTTTGGACATACAGTTTCAGGATATGGTACAGGTGCCGGTACTGTGAATAAACCGGTGTGTATTGATTCAGATGATAATGGAAATCTGTATTATGGTCAAACGGGGGACTTTTTTCAAATACACAAGATTCAGCCTGTCCTTGGTGGAACTTATCCTGTCTATCCATCGGTATTTCAGCCGGGGATCAATGATATAATGGATTTATACCGTTTTGAAAGTCCAAGAGATGTAACCGTTGATAATCATCAAAGTGTGTATGTTGCCAATACAATGGAACAGGAGGTTCAGGTATTTGACAATGATGGTCAGTTTTTTATGAAAGCAGGAGTAAAATCGGTCACGGTTGATACATCTATCTGGATATTTACAGGGTCTGATTCTGTTTTAACTGACACATTTCTTGTAGTAGAAGAAAAAGAATATTTAGAATATCCTTCAGCGGTGGCTGTAGATGAAAAAGGTGTTATCTATGTGTGCGATCCATCATCAAGCTCTATTATTCGATTCCGTTTATCAAATCAATTAGATGAAAATTTGAACCCTATCAAATGAAAATTTGAAAATTATTTACTGAAACTCCGTATTGATTTACTGAATATCTTCACATAAATTTATTGTTAATTAAAACCCAAAAGACTATGAAAAACATATACCGAATCATCACCATCACATATTTATTTAACTTGCTTGTTGCACAGGGAACCACCTATCCACCTCCAACAAATCTCATTACCGTTCCAACAGCGGGAACACTTGTGCGAGGGAGTTTCTCCATGGATTTGCGAGTTCAGAAAAAAGGTGGTCTAACGACCGGGCTCACAGTAGGAATTACAGATAGATTTCAGTTTGGTCTTTCTTATGGTGCTGGAAATCTAATTGGAGATGACTCTCTTCAATGGTATCCTCGTCCAGAAGTGAATCTTAAGTATCATCTCTTGGATGAAACAGGATCTGCTCCGGGATGTGCCATTGGCTTGGTGACCCAGGGATTTGGGACCTACACTTATGATCATTCTCCTGAGAGTGAGAGCGGTGAACCATTAGATCCATTACCTGTAGAGAGATATGATATCAAGGCATATGGTGCTTATGTTTCTGCCAGCAAAAACTGGAAGACCCCATTGGGCAATGCAGGGCTTCACGCAGGGATGAGTAAGAATTTTTTGGAGGATAAAGATGGTGACGGTGATCCAAATTTATTTTTCGGGTTGGATATGGAGGTCAATCCTGAATTGTCGCTTCTGGTTGAATATAATGCCGCTTTGAATGAAAATGACATGACCGCTGAAACACTTGCTTTAAATAGAGGAGGTTATTTAAATGCAGCTGTCCG
>DASCRE010000090.1:0-5281 GCA_034408645.1 Fidelibacterota bacterium
CATTCCCAGCAGTATCTATGCTACTAGAATAAAAAGAATACGTATCATTGCTTATTGAAGTTGATGGTGTAAGTGTTAGTTGTGATGTCCCAGTTTCCACAGTATCTACAGCTATTTGGGTTGTGTCAGTATCACTGGAAATTGCGAAAAGTTTGTTAATCGAACCAACTTCCAAGTTAGCAGATAAAATTGACGGTGTATTATCATTAGTTAGGTCATCAGAATTACTTTCTCCAGTGTCTGAAGCATTGATTAAATCGGGAGCATCTGGCTTTGAAGGCGCAACATTATCCACCACAAACGCGAGTACAGCGCTGGTGTCCTGTACATTTCCCGCTGAATCAATGGCGATAATCCCGGCCGTGTGATAACCATTAGCCAGATCTGAACTCACCCTAAAAGTGTCTGTAGCTACCTGTGACATAATGGAATCTCGGCCAATACTGCTTCCGGCATCGATCACAAGGCGCATTGAGTCCAGAGTTGATGGCAATCCAGTCATGATAAAATGTGGTCGAAGCGTTGAGGTGATATTATCAGAATCCTTAAGGCCAGTATCATCTGAGACAAACATATCAGGTGTTTCTGGGATATCAGGCGGAATTGTATCAATCCGCACCGTAATTGCGGTGGCATCGGCACCCCAATTTCCCGCTACATCTTTTGCTTTTGCTGATATCAGATATGTGCCATTAGCATGACTTGTGGATGTTAAATCTTTTTCAGTAGACGTTGTTTTATCCCGAACATCAATTGCATCTTGCTGGGCCAGTGCCACTGCTGTGGTAGCAATTTTTAAAAACACCGAATCCGTATTAGTCAGATTCGTTAAGGTAATCGCAGGTGTATCATCCTTGGTTAGATTATCCCAGTCAGCTATACCACTATCTGAAGTTGATTTCAGATCAACAACTGGTGTCCCGGGATCAGTTTGATCAACAGTTATTTCTGTTGAGGATACACTTCCTACTCTACTATTTCCAGCGGCATCAACTATAATAGCACGAAAAGTAATCACATCATCTTCGCCGAATCCAGTCAACTCTTCTAATTCTTTGATTGTCGCCGAGGTTGATGCTCCATTGATCGTTATTGTTTTTTCTGTACCAAGATCAGCAGAACTAATTGCTGTAGCAGTTGAATTGAGACTGCCGGCTCCAATAAATTCGAATGTTCCATCTGCTTCAGCCTGAACTTGAACGGTACCATTTTCTAAGGTAGCATCATTAGCAATCGGAACCTGAACATTGATAGCGGTATTATCTTCATTCCAATAGCCATACACCACTTCGTCAGTAACGGTTAACACACTATCAGTAGTAAAAGTAGTCGGATCTGTTTGATCAATTATAAGGGTGGTTGATGCAGCATCATATCCAGTTGAATTTCCAGCTTTATCCGTAACAGTCGCCTTAAAGTTAACTGTGGATAATTCGGCCCAATTACTGATTTCTTCCAAGCCCTTAGTTCCGCCGGTAATAGTATTGGCGATTTCTACAGTTTGATATTCAATAGCAACACTATCCTGGACAATGGTTGCCGCAGTACCAATACTTTCATAAGCACCTGAAATCTGCGCAGTGATTTGAATAGTACCACCAGCCAAACTGGCATCATCCTTATCCAAACCGACACGTACCTTTACACTGGTATTGTCTTCATTCCAATAACCGGCTCGAATAGTATCTCCAACACTTTTAACACTTTGAATTGCCATTTTTGTAGGATCTATGCCATCCACTTCAATTGTTTTAATATCGGCAATATTTGAGGCAATACTCGTCACAGGAAATACCATTGGATTTCCGGCACCATCTTTGAGCTCACCGGCAGTTACATTAATGTTACTGATAGTCAGTTTCGCCGGTGTTTTATCTGCTGTTGCTTCACCGGACGAGACAGTGTAGGTCGTAGAAACCGTGCTGGCATTAGATAAATCGGCTTCTGCAACAGTTGAAGTACCTGTTGTATTCAGGGTAATGGTTAGGTCTCCCCCTGATAGTGTAACAGCTTCATTAAATCCTAAAGTAGTATTAATAGCATCAGCGGTATTATATAGTCCCGCATCAGTTGTAGATGTGGCTGATGTAATAGTTGGTCTAGTTACATCTACTGTCAATGAATTGGTGCTTTCTGCCCAATCAGTCGAGTTTCCTGCCACATCGGTTACCGTCGCTTTTATTTTAATTTCAGCATCAGTGTCAAAACTAGTAAGAGCTTCGATTGGTGCAGATAAAACTGAAATTGTTGCTGACCCTGCTGTTTTATTTGCATCTGTTATTGTATGGGGATCACCAATAGACGTCCACCCGTTTGGGGCAATTTTCGCTTTAATTTGAATCGTACCACCCACCAGTGACGCATCTGAAGATTGGATGGCTACCGTAAAATTAACGCCGGTATTTGTATCATTATATTTATCCGCAACCACGTTACCACCAGTAGAAACCATGGTAATAGCAGTTCCCGGGTCTACAGGAAGAACTCCATCTACATAAATATCTACAATTTCATCAGCAAGATTTTTACCATCCGGTATTGATTTATCTGTCATCTCATTTCCAGCTTGATCATTGACTCTTTGGCCAGCTGAAACAGCGATCGTATTTACTGTTAGTGATGAATTAAAATCATTTTCTCTCACGGTATAATTATTAGTTACAGTTGTTCCATTCTCAACTGCAGGAAATATAACAGTCGCATCAGCATTTGAAGAACCAGTTTCCAAAGTAGCTGTAATGATGTTTGCTGCAGTCGTTGACACTGCCTCAGTAAAGTAAAGAACAATGGGTATCACATCACCAACCTTATAATATCCTGCAGCAGAAGTGCTACGTATTTTCATAACTTCAGGTCGATTACCATCAATAACAATATTTGTATTAGTTGCAAACGTAGTTGTGGGAGTTAATTGTGATGGTGCGTTACTTCCCAAATCCACTAAGGTGGTATTATTCGCACTGAGTGCCATTGAAGTAATATCTAGAGCGTTTGTGGTGTCATCTTCTGCAACAGTATAATCTCGTGTGGCAGAAGTCCCTTCACTAAACGCAGAAATTGAAACTGTTAAATTCGAAGAATTTCCATGATTGAGGGATAGGTCAAGGGTTCCATTTGCTAGGGTAATTTGCTCACTAAACTCCAGCTTCATTTCTATATTATCACCAATCTTATAGGTTCCATTATTATCAGTGGAGGTTGCGTTTGTTATTGTAGGTCTTGTAGCATCAATCTTAATTGCTTTTGTGTCACTTAAATTCTTCGAATCTGGAATAGAAAAAACAGCCATAGTATTCCCAGCCGGGTGATCTTTAATTGTGCCTGAAGTAGTGACTCCGGGATCCGTTTTTACACCTAAATTTTGGTCAATCGTATCATCATTTTCTCTTACTGTATATGTTCCGGAACCAGTTGTTGAATTTGAAAAAGCTGAAATGGTAACAGTATAATCATTATCACCTGTTTCTAACGGCACACTTATTGTACCGCCTGTTAAGTTTACAGCTTCTTCAAAGGTTACAGTCACATTTACATCATCACCGATACCATATTTACCATTATCGGTTGAAGATGTAATATTTTTAATCGTTGGCAGAGTCGTTTCTACTTTGATGGCGCTAGCAGCACTAATGTTGGTGTTAATTGTAAAGTCAGTTAGAGTATTACCTGCTTCATCTGTAATTGATCCACTTGAGACTGCCGCGCTGCCTGCAGCCAAATTTCCTCCACTTGTTGTATTAGGAGACGCAACTGTGTATGTACCATTAACAACTTGAGCTGCAGTTCCCCACGCTGCTGTCGTAGCTGTGCCATCTGGGTTTCCAGTCTCCAAAGTGACAACATAACTGCCTGTGGATATCACTGGCTCACTGAAGGTGGTTCTTACATTTATATCTTTAGCGATACCATAAGTATTATTATCGGTTGTTGAGGTGATACTGGTAATTGTAGGCAGTTTACCATCGACAACAATGGCACTGTTTGCAGAAATATTTTCGCCTGTTAAAGAAAAATTTGCCACAGCATTCATTGCCCTGTCATAGATGCTACCACTTGTCATTGCTATGTTATTGACTGCTAAATCGTCGGTTTCATCATTATTAGCAACTGTATATGTTATTGTTCTTGTCGTATACTGCAAACCTAAATCGTCTGAACTTCCGAATGCAACTAAATCTTGTGGAGTGTCGGTTCCACCTGCCCCTTGAGTTTCAAAAGTGGTTCTTAAAGTCCCAGTCGTGAATACTTTTTCGGAAAAGGTAAGTGTAACAGAAACAGTTTCATCTTTTTTATATGTTTTATCATCACTATTACTGGTCGCACTGACAATAGTTGGCGCAGTACTATCAAATTCATAATCATTTCTATAAGTGACGTTGTAGACATTGCCATGTTCATCGACAAGATAAACTATTAAATCGTATGTTGCATCTTCGGTCAAATTCCCATTAGAAAATCCGCTGTCTATTGTCCTCGTTGCACCTGATACGAGATTATCTCCGGATAAAGAAACATCATGATTGGTTGCACTCGCTTGGTTATCATAACGGATATAGGAAGCTGTGGTGACATTTTCATTTAGCGCATACTGTACTTTTAATGCATTGAAAGCGGTATAGTTACTGTATGGAAAACTTAAACCAGTTAAATATGGGTCTTGAAAATCACCTAGCAGTTCAACGCTAGCACCATCGTCAAATGCAACTGCATATGTGGTATTGTCATCGTATACAACTATAAAATCAATATAATCCTCATGAGGGTAAGAATTACTATTAGCTGCATATACATTAGCTGCGGTAATCGTCCATGTTTGAACACCATTTATAGTTGTTTTAGTGCCACCACCATCGGCTTGCATATCCAAGGTATAATTGGTTACACCCGAACTGCTCTTTAGCCCCATTTTAATGTAATAAGCCCGATTACCCTCATTATTGTCATGGGTCATGGTTATGACTACTTGGTTATCCAAATTCCAATAACCATCCACTGTAGTTCCACCACTTTTAGTAGTAGTAACCGTATAAGCGGCAAATGCCTTTACTGATAACAGTAATAACCAGAGAGGAAGTGATTTGACTATTTTCAAATTAAATTTCCTGATTTCTGGTATTATAAACTAACCCCTAGTACCAGAATCCCATCCAGCCAGCCTACGGTACCGAGTTTATTCTTTTTATCATCAGTAACATTGAAGGCGGTGGTAGAACGCACGCCTAAACGAATATCAAGGGCATCACCCAAAGCAAATCCATAAGAATTTTCTGCAATCACACCA
>DASCRE010000091.1:0-1912 GCA_034408645.1 Fidelibacterota bacterium
TTTGTGGAATTGGAGAACCAGATTCATTTTTCAAGTCCATTAAACAATTAGATTTAAAATTAGGGGGAAAACGGATTTTTTCGGATCATCAAGAATATACAGAATCAGTGATTACAGAATTATCAGCTCAGATAAAATCAAGTAATTGTACAGCTATTATCACAACGGAAAAAGACTTGGTAAAATTACCTGAAAGCTTTTTAGATGAATTTGAGGTTTTTGTGATTAAAATTGAAGTGGAATTTGAGACAGAAAAAGCTGTTTTGGATATGATTCAACCGGTATTTTTAAAATGATAGTGCATACCCCGGGATACGCACCATACACTAAACGTTAGCTTGCACCATCTGTTCACACACCTCAACCACACACTCCTCCAAAGCCCCCAGATTATAACCACCTTCTAATCCTAAGAGAAGATTGGGTTGAATTTCTAGATAGCGTTTAGTCATATAGGCAAAATCTTCTGCCTCTAGATTAATTCCTGCTAAAGGGTCATTTCGGTGGGCATCAAATCCGGCACTGATTATTAGGATATCAGGAGAAAAATTTTGGGAAAAGGGGAAAATCTGCTCATCAAAAATTTGCTTATACTCCTTACTTCCAAAACCAGAAGGCACAGGAATATTTAGCACATTATTAAAATCTCCTTTCTCAATCTGAGAGCCTGTACCTGGATAAAAAGGAAATTGGTGGATAGATATATAGGCAATATCGGGATTAGACTGCACAATATGTTGGGTACCATTACCATGATGTACATCCCAATCAAAGATAACCACTTTATTGATCACATTTTGTTTAAGGGCATATATTGCTGCCAAGGCTGCATTTGAAAAAAGGCAGAATCCCATAGATCGGTCTGCTTCTGCATGATGTCCTGGCGGTCGCGAGAGTATCAAGGCAGAGTTACCAACCAGAATTTCATTCACACCATCCAACCAGGCACCAGCTGATTTCAGGGCAATATTATAACTTTCAGAGCAAACAGGCGTATCGGGATCAAGGTAGCCCCCCCCCGATGTACAGATTTGCTTGACATTATCGATATGCTCTTTGGTGTGTATCCATTCTAGCTCAGTTTCAGTGGCTATGCGAGGGAATAGCCAGTTTAGTTTATGAGAAAATTCACAGGATTCTAAAGCAGACACGCAGGTACGCAAACGGTCAGGTCGCTCAGGGTGACCCGCTCCAGTGTCATGATTTAGAAAATCAGAGTGATATATTATAGAAAGGGAGATATTTAATTTTCTGCAGAAACTGGTTTATAATAGGATTGCAATTTTGCTAACCTCCTTCTGCTTTTTAACCATTTTTAGATTACCTTCGGGACTTTTTATTCTTAGAATCAGACTTCATTATTTTTATCGTTTTTTTATCTTTTATTCCTCTTTTATTGAGTTCAAATTGGGACTGCTCCTCTTTCATTTTATGGAAATTATCATAATAGGACTGATCAACTTCATTTTTTTCAAGGGCCATAAGCACTGCACATTCCGGCTCAATAAGATGAGTACAATCTGAATATTTACAGGAATCTGAAAGTGTGAAAATGATTTCAAAGGTAGATTCCAACGTCTTGAAACTCTCAGCCACGCCCAACTCACGCATTCCTGGAGTATCAATAAGTACGCCAGAATCTTTTAAAACAAATAATTCACGATGACTGGTTGTATGCTGCCCTTTATGAGATTTCTCTCGTAATGATTTAGTAAGCATCACCTTTTCCCCAACCAAATTATTAATTAGGGTAGACTTACCTGCCCCTGAAGCACCAATAAAACAGTAGGTTTTCCCATACTCAATCATATTTTGAATAGTAGAAAATCCTTCCATACTTTTATTGCTAAGGAGAAAAATGGATATGTCATTAAATCGTTTATCAATTAGTGTCATTCTATCTTCTAATTCA
>DASCRE010000092.1:0-4074 GCA_034408645.1 Fidelibacterota bacterium
GCTGCTGCCCAGACAGAATTTCTGATGAGCACCATTGCCGATCCGGCCCAGATACTGTACGATGCATCGCGCACGGTTTTTGCAGATTGAATCCGCTGTGCTTCCGGATACCAGTCAATGGAGGTGCCCATTCCAAACCCGCCGATTAGAGCGATGATCATCATGGTAATAAACCAGGCTACCGGGAACTGCCCCTCATACATTCCTGTAAAGCTGAACATACTCAGCCGCCACGACTGTCCATCAAAATGATTTACCGATATGGACTCCCAGGTAGTTCCTTCATCAGTGGAATAGTCCACGTTGACATGTTTCCCCGTGTGTCCTTCTGTCCATACGATCTGATAACCGTAGCCCCCTCTCAAAATATCTCCTGTACCGGGAAACAGGATTTTTAGTTGTTGGTCGTTGTCCGTTGTTTTTACAAAAGCACTGACCTTTTTTTCTGTGTCCAAGATATCCTTTTCTTGAACGGAATTAGACAGCTGAAATGGGTCGCTTATGGCCAAAGTTTCACCAGTTTCAGGTTGTGTAATTCGAACGAGGGCGTTGGTATTATTATTGGGGGGTTTCCACTCACAGGTGCTGTTGTAATCATTTAATCTGGAAATGATCTGGTCCGGACCGCCCGCTGCAACTACACCCCATATAGACACAATAATGATAATAAGAAATGCAATAATACCCTGCTGAAAATCTGCCATGACCACGCCCCAGTACCCGGAGAGCAATACATACACCGCTCCAATGGTAGTAAAGACCACAAGCCCCAGCCAGAGCTCCCATCCGAAGAGCATGTTGCACAGTTTTCCCATGGCAATTCCCACCCACCCAAGGATGAACATATTCATAAAGGTCTGCCACCCTGCCAGCCATCCCCTGAGCATTTCAGATCCCAAACCTCCAAAACGGAGGCTCTGCCATTCGGCCTGGCTGTAAGCTAAGGATCGCCGGAAAATCCGGGTGGAGATAAAAGCGCTGACGGCGCACCAGGCTGAGAAAAAAGCATACCACAGTCCAGTGAAACCATATTTATAGACCACTCCTGCAACCCAGATGGGAGTATCGGTAGCGGTGTGAGTGGCATAGACTGAGGATGCAGGAAGCCACCAGGGGAGCCCCCTCCCTGCCAGGAAAAAATCTGACTGGGAGCGCTTACCCATTCTGTAAAAGTAGGCACCAAAAAACACCATAAGTAAAACAAAAAGGGTCAGCCAGAGCCAATCTAAAAATTCAAACTGGATCATTTATCTTGGCTCCGGTCAATATAGCGGATGAGCAGTAATGTTAAAACAAAAGATAGTAAAAGAATGACTCCCGGTAGGATAATTCCTAAAGATATGGGATAATCAATTCTGTGAGTTGCCTGAAGAATAACAAAATTAATCATTGTTTTCTTTTTTCTGTTTCCGTTTGTAGGCAAGATACGCAAAGATCATTCCTGCGAAGGAAGCGGCATAGGCAATGGTCATTCCAATAACAACGGCAAGCCCCTTACTCATTTTTCCGCCTCCCATTTTTGGATTTCATCCAGCTTCATAAGATAATCCTTTTGCTTTTTCTCGTACTCTGAGGAAATGGTTTTTAATTTAGGGTCAATGACCCAATACATGAGTAAGGCAAGGGCGATTCCAATGCCCAGAACAATAAATCCTGATGGCATAAGCAAAAAGGCCAAAGCAGTTCCAATCATGAGGCAGATATAGGAAAGGGATGAAAGAACAATAGAAATATAGTCTTCTTTCCTCCACTCATCGGCAGTTTCCGGTGTCCAGTTTCGGTTTATAAAACTCAATTATTCTCCTAAATAGAGTTGGAGTTTAACATGAATCTCACTCAATGACAATCTCATCAATAAAAATCCAGGCAGGATTTTCAGCACCGGGATGCCACTCCGGACAGCTCTCAATATTTTTTGCATGAATCCGGATGAACTGAATTTTCTGATCAAGCTCTGCTTTAAAATCAAGTATGGTTGGTTCGTACTCCTTTAGTGGGATATCATGGGTGAGCTGTTTAATTTTTCTGAATCGCTTTCCATCTTTTGAAATAGAGAATGAAACAAACTTTGGTAGCCAGATCCAGCTCCCTGCATTTTGTAGGAAGGTTGCGGTAACAGATTGAACTTCTCTCACTTTCCCCAAATCTATAGTTGCATCAAGATCTGGACCGAACCATCCCTGCCAGGCCCCCCAGGCAGTGGGGATTCCTCTGATGGAGTCGAACAGTCCTCTATCACCACCGGCAGTGTATTGAGCGCTGTATGGCTCATGGTAGTTGATGCTAATTTTGTAGGGCAGTTTGTAATATTTTACCTTTTCAACGTAGCTGGGGTAAAACCCATCTTTTACTGCGACAGCCTGAACTAATGAAGATTGGTTAACTTGAAAAGGTTCTGAATAAATGGGTGAGCTCTCATCTGGATTTGATCCATCGGTTGTGTAGTGAATTATAGCGTCCTCCATCATATTTTTTATCGTGATGGTCATGGGTTCTAAAAAAGCTTTTGCGGGAGCCTCAACTACAGGGTTGATCACCGCCCTGATCGGCAGGTTTGACTCAGGAAGGTCAGCTGAGTTAGCTCCCCGTTTTTTGTTTGGCCTGGTACCCATCCGAAAAAACAGTTCACCGCCGTTCATGATGTCCTGATGTCGAATGAATAATTTTGTGTATGGTTTCCCATTCAGTTTGACAGATTGTATATATTTATTTTTGGATGAAACTTTCGGTGCACGAACAGAAAATATTTTCCCATTTTCAAGATGAATTTCTGCTGATTCAAAATGAGGGGCTCCAAATACATAGTAATCTTTTCCCGGTGTCACAGGATAGAACCCTAGGGCGCTGAATACGTACCAGGAGGACATCTGTCCGCAGTCCTCATTCCCGCAAAGACCATCTCTGGTGCTTGTGTAGAGATCGTCAATGATCTGTCTTATTTTTTCCTGAGTTTTCCAGGGCTCACCTGCGTATGTATAAAGGTAAGCGAACTGATGACTGGGTTCGTTTCCGTGAGCGTACTGTCCAATGAGACCGGTGATGTCCGGCTGATGACGTCCTGTCAGATTCGGTGACACGGAAAAAAGGGAATCCAATTTTGCAATGAACAAATTATTACCTCCCATGAGTCTGATTAGTCCTTCCGTATCATGGGGAGCAAAGAAACTGTATTGCCAGGAGTTTGCCTCGGTGAATGTTGCGTTCACCTCAAAAGGGTCAAAGGGGCTGTCCCACCCTCCGTACTTTTTTCCTCGCATGAACCCTGTTTTGGGATCATATGCATTCTGATAATTCAAAGACCGTCGGTAAAAATGGTTTGCAACATCCTGTTTGCCTAAGCTGTCTGCCATAATGGCGATGCACCAGTCATCATAAGCATATTCAAGTGTTTTTGAGACGGACTCGTTTTCTTCTTCCAGGGCAATGTATCCTTCCTGTTTGTAGGATGAGAGTCCCAGGTGATCCTGTTCGGCGCTGAAGATCATGGCATCGAGAGCGGAGTGAATATCAAAATTTCGTAGGCCTTTTACATAGGCATCGGCAATAACAGGGATTGAATGATATCCGATCATGGTTCCGGTTTCGTTTCCAGCCAGTTCCCACACAGGGAGGAGTCCACCCTCTTTTTGTTTGGTGAGAAGCGTTCTTACCAGATCTTCCGCGAAACCTGGTTTTATGAGAGTGTAGAGCGGGTGAGCAGCACGAAATGTATCCCACAATGAAAAAACGGTGTACATTCCAGATTCCTTTTCTGCCTTGTGGATTTGTAAATCTGCTCCTCTATAGCGCCCGTCCACATCACAAAAAATATTTGGGGCAATGAAACTGTGATACAGTGCACTGTAAAATATTATTTTTTCTACTGTATCCCCCTTAGGAATATCTATAACAGACAGTTCCTTTTTCCAGGCATCAAGTGCCTGATCTCTCACGTCATCAAAGCCCCAACCGGGGAGTTCTGCGTTCATATTTTTTTCTGCCCCAGGGATATCCACTGCTGAAATAGCAACCTTGATCAAGAGCGGATCTTTCCGTTCATCAAAAAAGAATGCCCCTTTTATTTTAGCTCCGCTC
>DASCRE010000093.1:0-1942 GCA_034408645.1 Fidelibacterota bacterium
TAGTTATATTTTTTGAATAGAGCTGAGTAGCGTGTATGGCTACTGTGCTTGGAATATTGGCTGTTCCATCAATAGTAACATTATGAACGATAACAACCCTGTCTTTTTCCGTTAATTCGCAATTTCCACCATTTTCAGCTGCAAGATCCATGATAACTGATCCGGGTTTCATTTTTTCTACCATATCCTTAGAAATTAAAATTGGGGCTGGCCTTCCTGGAATCAACGCCGTCGTTATTACCATATCTGATTTTGAAATATGGTTTTTAATTAATTCTGTTTGTTGTTTTTTATATTCATCAGATGTTTCTTTTGCATAACCACCTTCGCCCACACCTTCATCAGAATCGGAAATAACTTGGACAAACTTTGCCCCAAGACTTTCCACTTGTTCCTTGACCTCTGGGCGAACATCAAAGGCCTCAACCTGTGCCCCAAGACGTTTTGCCGTTGCAATTGCCTGAAGTCCAGCGACACCTGCTCCCAAAACCAGTACTTTTGCAGGAGGGATTGTACCTGCCGCAGTCATGAGAAGGGGCATATACACCATGAGATGTGTTGAACCGGTTAAAACAGCTTTATAGCCTGCAATATTACTTTGAGAGCTTAAAGCATCCATTTTTTGTGCCAATGTCGTTCGTGGAATCAAATGCATAGAAAAACCGGTGATTTTCTTTGAAACTAGTTTTTGTACGATTTTAGTTTCTTTTGTGGTTTGAAAAAGTGAAACAAAAATTGAATTATCCTTTAGCATATCTGCCTCTCTCTCAAGGGGATGATTTACTTTAAGAATAATATCTGCATTCTGTAATAAATCTACTTGACTCTCTATTATATCTGCACCGGAATCTATATAGTTTTGATCTGAGATGTATGACCCTTTACCGGCCCCAGATTCCACCTTAACAGATAAACCGGTCTTAATTAATTCCTTCACACTTCCAGGATTAACCGCTACACGATTTTCACTTGGAAAATTTTCTTTTGGTATACCAATAATCATAAGAATCTCTTAAACAGAAAGTATGTAAAATATAAATTAAATCGACGGTAAATTTACATTTAATAAATTTGGATTATAAACTTTTATCTTATTAAAAATAAATATAATCTGAGTTATCGATCGCTCTATTAATCTTATCCTGAAGATCAATTTTCTTTTCTTCGATATCTAATTGTTCAGGTGTTGCTTTTGTAGCGGGATTTTGGGGCAAAAATAAGGTACAACAATCTTCATGTGGACGGATAGATATAGAATAGGTGTTTATCTTTTTACCTGTATTAATAATTTCTTGTTTATCCAGCCCAATTAATGGACGGAAAACCGGGAGTTTAGATACTGTGTCAACTGCACCTAGATTTTCAACGGTCTGAGAGGCCACTTGACCAAGAGCTTCACCTGTGATTAAGCCCTTTGCTCTCTCGTTGAGAGCAATTATATTTGCTATTTTTAACATCATACGACGATATAGTAATAGTCTATATTTATCTGAGGTTTTTTCCAGTATCTCTTCCTGAATCTCTAAGAATGGAACCATGATTAGTTTTGGTCTTTTCTGATATTTTGATAGAATCTTCACCAGATCTTTAACTTTTTCGATAGATGCAGGTGAAACCTGAGGAAGAGAATGAAAATGAACATAAATCGCAACCATTCCACGTTTTATCATATAAAATGCAGCCACAGGTGAATCAATGCCACCGGAAAGTAAAAACACTCCTTTTCCTCCGCTTCCAACGGGCATACCACCCATTCCTTTGATTTTCTTAGAATAAATAAAGGTTCCTTCCTTTATTGTATCAATATAACAAGTTATGTCAGGATGTTTGAGATTGACATCTTTTTTCATTTCTGATTGTATAAACAAGCCAATATGTTCATGAACATACATTTTTGAATATAGGGATACTGATTTAGACATTCTGGCTGTAACTCTAAACG
>DASCRE010000094.1:0-5813 GCA_034408645.1 Fidelibacterota bacterium
CTCTTTCCCTACACGACGCTCTTCCGATCTCTTCAATTAAGTGCGGGACCGACGAGACTCGAACTCGCGACCTCCGGCTTGACAGGCCGGCGTTCTAACCAACTGAACTACGATCCCAAATTAATTATTGTTAATCAGATGAATTCTTATCTGATTTATCTCTAAAGATCAATGCCAGTGGGATGATTACAATATAACCAATAAAAAGCATGATTGGTGCTAAGGTCAGGCTTTGAAAACTGTTAACCGTTCCAGTTCCCATAATAAAATAACCGAAAATAATGAAAATCAATCCAATGCCAAACATCAAATAATTTTTTGATGAAAAACTCCAATTTTCAAACAGGTGAAGATTGGTATCCTTATTCTTGCTATCCATAACGGTGGCAAAATTACATGTTGAGCTGGGGTTTAACAAAGAAAATCAATAAATAATCCTAACTATAACAATTTATTTGAAATTTGACACAAGTTAGAAACATACATTAGATTCTGCCCCCATAAATAGTAAGAATACTGTTGTTTAAACTCCTGAAAGTAAGATTATTTTGGCTTCTATTATTATTCATATGTCTATGTGGATCATCTTTTGTTTTTTTGATTATAAATTGGGAGCAAAATGATATTGAAGGTGTGATTACAGTAAGAATCCCGAAAGGAAAAACATTAAAAGAGATCACAGGTATTTTGTCAGAAAAGAATATAGTAAAAAGCGATAGGTCATTTATGTTGGCAGTAAGGTCATTAGGATACGAGAAGAATATTCAGGCAGGTAATCTTGTTCTTCATGAACCCAAGACCAATCTCAGATTGATTCATCAGCTTGTTAATGGAATGCCTGAGCTAATTAAAATCACTGTATTGGAAGGATGGAATATTTTTAAAGTTTCAGAAATACTGGAAAATATAATGGGGATTCATCGGGATAAGGTCATTTCTCTGTGTATGAATAAACGGTTCATTCGAAGTATGGGAATTAAAGCCCCAACATTGGAGGGGTTTCTGTTTCCTGAAACATATTATTTTGTTGAAACTGAATCTCCTCGTACTATTTTACAGAAAATGGTTTCTGAATATCAGGATCATATAAGCGATGATATGCGCAATCGTACTCGAGAATTGGGTTTTTCCGAATTACAATTGATAACTCTAGCATCAATTATAGAAGGAGAAGCGATTTATGATGATGAACGGAAAAATATTTCTTCAGTATATCATAATAGGCTACATAAAGGAATGCGTCTTCAAGCCGATCCAACAATCCAGTATATCATAAAGGATGGTCCTAGGAGATTATTGAATAAAGATTTAAATATAGTATCTCCATATAATACTTACTTGAATGAAGGTCTCCCTATAGGTCCTATTAATAATCCGGGATTACAATCCATTATTGCTGCATTGCACCCTGCAGAAAGCGAATATATATATTTTGTTGCCAAGGGAGATGGATATCATACATTCTCGCGAACGCAGGAAGAACATAATTTTGCCAAGCGGAAATTGAATCGTTTGCGAAAGAAAATTAGTCGGGAAAGACTTATGAAAAAAAAGGAATAGCAGGAGATGGATTTAACTCAACTAAACAAGACTCAGCAAGATGCTGTTAAATCCGTGGATGGACCTGTACTTGTATTTGCAGGAGCAGGGAGTGGAAAAACACGGGTGTTAACATATAAAATATCTTATTTAATAAATAAAAATATTGTGAAACCTGAAAATATTCTGGCTATGACTTTCACAAATAAAGCGGCAGGTGAAATGAAATCTAGAGTAAAATCTCTTTTGAATGATTCACAACTTTCTATTTCCATCGGTACCTTCCATTCAATTTGTGCCCGATTTCTCAGGGATCAAATTCATCATATTGGTTTTTCCTCTCAGTATAATATTTATGATACCAAGGACCAGAAAGATCTTATAAAATTTATACTCACTGAAAGGGGCGTTATTAGAGAATATTCATCGCCAAAAGAAGTTTTGGGAAAAATCAGCTATTATAAAAACAAATTAATTTTCCCCAATGAAGCTCGAAAAAATATAAAGACTCAAAAAGAAAGTAAGATTATTGATATTTATGAAGCCTATCAATATGCATTGAAAGATAATGATGCCTTGGATTTTGACGATTTAATTATTTTCCCTTTGGTAATATTTGAAAAATATCCAAAAGTACTGAATGCATATAGGAAAAAATGGGAATATGTTTTAGTGGATGAATATCAGGATACCAATATTCCCCAATTCAAATTTGTAACAGCTATCGCGGAAAAACACAAACAAATTTGTGTTGTAGGTGATGATGACCAATCTATATATGGATGGAGAGGTGCTGAAGTGCGTAATATATTGGAATTTGAAAAGTTGTTCCCTGGGTGTAAAATTTATCAGCTTGAAACTAATTATAGATCCACGCAAGAAATTGTAAATGCTGCCATTCAAGTTGTGCAAAATAATAATCACCGTAAGAAAAAAGTATTGCACGCCAATAATGGGAGTGGGGAAAAACTGGGACTGTTTGAAACCATAGATGAATTGGAAGAATCAGATGCAGTGGTCTCTGCTATAGGAAAAGAAGTAAAATTAAACAAACGTAGGTTCAATGAATTTGGAATATTATATCGAACTAATGCTCAATCTCGATCGTTGGAAGATAGTTTACGCCGTAATGGGATTCCTTATATAATTATTGGTGGTATCCGATTTTATGAACGGAAAGAGATAAAAAATATTCTTTCATATATCAAATTGATTGTCAATCCTAAAGATATGGTTTCATTAAAAAGAATTGTCAATTTCCCCCCTAGGGGGATTGGCTTAAAAACCATTGCTAAATGCCAGACACTCGCGGATAAAAAGAAATGCCCTCTGTTCGATGTTTTTCCCAACCTATCTGAATTGGATTTACGAAACAAACAGGTGAGTTCCCTTAAACATTTCCATAATTTGATTGTTAAATATAGAGATTTATTAGACAAACTCAGCCCAAATGAATTTATACGCGCACTGGTTGAAGAGGCAGGAATTATTCAATATTATAAATCCTCTGAAATGCCAGAGGATGCTGAACGCCTTCAAAATACCAGAGAATTATTGAATAGTATCGATGATTTTGTAAATAAAGATACTGACAGTGACCTAAATGATTTTCTAGCAGAGGTTTCGCTGCTTACGAATCTTGACAAATGGAATGATGAAGATAATCGTGTTTCTCTTATGACACTGCACTCATCAAAAGGATTAGAGTTCCCTGTGATTTTCATTACAGGTTTGGAAGACGGATTGTTCCCGTTATCACGAACATTTAATATGCCAAAAGAATTAGAAGAGGAACGGCGACTCTTTTATGTGGGTATCACTCGTGCCATGGAAAAAGTGTATCTTTTATATGCAACAAACCGAAGAAAAATAGGCATTGATTATAATGTAGGTTTCGCATCAAGGTTTTTAACCGAAATCCCAGAGGAGTATTTGGAAAAAATTCCATTTCGTTCTGCATTAATGCATAAAGTAAGCAAAAAAAGGGGTAAATCCACCCAACTGAAGTCGAAACGGAGCATCACGACATTTGATGATTTTACTGTTGGAGATTTCGTGGAGCATGCTGTTTTTGGAGTTGGTAAAATTATGGCATTGAGCGGTACAGGAGAAAATCAGAGGGTGGCAGTGGTTTTTAAAGGCGGAATGAAAAAAAAACTAATTGTTAAATTTGCAAATTTAATAAAAACTGAACAAAAGATTTGACCGATATTTATCGTGTTTATCTAAATATTATTATGGTTTAACTGTCAAATGCTCTACTTAGGCTAGAGTATAATCGTCTTAAATTAATGTTTATTTTCTTTTTAATATATTTTAAATTCATTGAGAATCGTTCTCAATAAAATGGTTTCTCATAAACATAAATTATCTGATATACTAAAAAAAGCAGGATTACGATACACCCGTCAGCGACAAGCTGTATTGGATGAATTAAACCGGATAGAGGATCATCGGGATGTGGAGGACATTTATTTTTCTATGAAGGGAAAAGGATTAAAGGTATCGCGTGCCACTGTGTACCGGACCCTTGAACTTTTAGTGAAACATAATTTAGTTCGACGGTTGAATTTGGGAGAAGGTAAATACCGATTTGAAAACCGAGAGAGAAAACATCATGATCATATCATCTGTTTGGACTGTAATAAAATAATGGAATTTATGAATGATCGAATAGAAAAATTACAGGAAGAAGTAGCAGAAGAGTATGGATTTACACTTACCAAACATGTCTTCCAACTCTATGGAAATTGTGTGGATGAATCCTGTCCCAATAAGTGAATGCCAATCAATTAAATCCTGGTGATACTGCTGTTATTTCTGGATTCAAATCTGAAATAAAATCAAAGGTGAGACTGATGGAAATGGGGCTTCTCCCTGGAACGATAATTCGAATCATAAAACAGGCCCCATTCAGCGGTGCTATTGAGATAAAGGTTCGAGATTATTATTTATCTTTACGACCGGAAGATATCGGAAATATTACCGTTCAGACACAAGAATGAATTCCTTGCCAAAAGAATGGATTGTTTTAGCAGGGAATCCTAATACAGGAAAAACTGCTATATTTAATTTGTTGACCGGACTTCACCAAAAAGTCTCAAATTACCCAGGAATCACGGTAGAGAAGAAATTTGGCATCATAGATTTATTGGATGAGAAATCAATTCATATCCTAGATCTTCCTGGTTCATATAGTCTTACATCTGAAACTTTTGATGAACATGTGGTATCAGATGAGATATTTTCATGGATTCGTGGAGAGAATAAACCAAACCTTATTTTATCAGTAGTAGATGTGGAGAATCTGTCTCGAAATCTTTATTTTACATCACAGCTTTTAGATATAGGGATACCCGTAATTGTTGTGCTCAATATGATGGATCAGATTCAAAAAAGCACTTTGCCTGTATCAGTGGAACAATTAAAAGAAAGATTAGGAGCTATAGATGTTGTGCCGGTTTCTGCCATTGAGAATCAGGGGATAGATAGGCTGAAGGATTCCATTATAACCAATCTAAACTCTCCTATGAAACCAAATGATAAAGATATTCCTTTTGAAATCACTGGGATATTACGATCAGCCATTCGTCCGCTGTTCCAATTTTTTACAGAAGAGATGAAGTATTCATCCCGGTTTGCTTGGGCACAATCGGTGCGAATTATTAGTAGGAAAGAAGTGATAAAATTTTACGAATCTGGAAACTCCGATAATTTCTCACTCAATAAAGAAAAATTGATTGAATTTAAAAAAATTCATTCAGATGTTCAGAAAAACTTGAACAGAAACACACAGGACTTATCAACTTTGGAACCCCAACTTCGTTATCGCTGGATTGATGGAATTCTCCGAAAAAAAGAAAATTTAGTCGATCTTTCCCGAAAATCCAAAAGTGAAAAAGCGGATAAAATTTTAACTCATAAATTGTGGGGTCCGTTTATTTTTATTGGGATATTGTACCTCATCTTCCAATCTGTGTTCTCTTGGGCGGTGCTTCCCATGAATTGGGTGAACAATACGGTGGCAAAATTTGGAAACTGGGTTTACACAGCAATGCCTGAACATATAATCCGAGATCTCGTGGTGGAAGGAGTTATTGGTGGAGTGGGCGCTGTTTTAGTGTTTATGCCTCAAATTATCTTTCTGGTATTGTTCATGGCGATAATGGAAGACACCGGCTATATGGCAAGGATTGCCTTTATGATGGATCGTCTCATGTCCAAGGTGGGATTGCATGGTAGGTCGGTCTTGCCCCTCATGACCGGGTATGCCT
>DASCRE010000095.1:0-2159 GCA_034408645.1 Fidelibacterota bacterium
CCAACATCAATTTTATCAACCTCATTTCTGTTTGGACCCAATATTTGGTAATCAATTACCGCATCGGTACCATCCATGGGAATATGTTTTCTTGCCTCAAAATTCATGGATGAATCCAACTCATTTGTATCCATTTCCATTGTAGTGATTTGTTTTACGGATGCATTGGTGCCACTGATTCCAGTAACCAGGTTTTTTAACCGTTTTGGTTTAATCCCATTTTGACGAAGTAATTCTTTTATGGCAATCACCCTGATAGGCAAATCAACTTTTTCAGGATCAAAGGGTCGGTTTTGGTCAGGAATGAACCGTTGGGCAGTTTTTACTACTTTATACCCGGTCTTACTTTTTTCCAGAGCTACCAGCTTCACTACCTGTCTTCCTATGTCAAGTCCTATATACAAAGATTACTTTTTCCTTTTACTTAAGAATAATCATTAAGGTCAAATTTGAAATAGTTTTCATCACTCTCCTGCAACCAAACCATAGGATTTTAATCTCAATACAATTGCTCCGTCTACCGTACTTTGGTCAGGGTAATACGGTGGCGGTTTATCGATCAAGTTATAGTCGTAATTATAATTTTTATTATATCCTATATCATCGGATGTATAGCAGTCTCCACCTGGAATAGGATTCGAACAGGGTGAGTTCCTCATCATATAACCTCTTTCCTGCTGTACAATGGATCCCCAAAGATTTACAAAACCCCTATAATCAATATTGTTGGTATAATTTCCGCCGGAAGTTTCTGGTAAAACCGGATTTCGATGCCCGCCTCTCCCATCACCCAAGGAAAACCATGGTTGACCTGCGTTTGGAATTGCACAGGATGGGCACATAGTAGAGTTTACCGAGTTCTGCCAATAGTGTGATATAAAAGCTCCATGAAGCGCCATTACTGCGCCATTAATAACAACACTTATACCTTGATATCTGTTTCTTGCCCCGTTTTCTCTTGTATTGGCAAGAATAACATTGCCTCCAGCAACTAAACCCAGCACATTATTTGTACCACCGTTATCAGGATGAATCACTGCACCGCTTGAGTAAGAATCTTCATACCTGAGATCACCAATGATCCATATATTTCCCCATATTTGCTCATATATGGGTGAGCCGAGAGTGCTGTCATGTCGGCGATACTCAACCGAGTCATCAGTAACAACCGTGTACTGACCATTGATGGTACCATGTACCAACGCGGGACCACCCTTAACATAAATGACCTCAGGACCTGTGTAGGAATAAAAGGTGCGGTCCGAATATACATAAGATCTATCGGTTTCCTCTTCCTTGCAATCTTCAGGATCATAGCGATCATCACAGAGCCAATAACGGTAATCAAAATGGTGAAATCCCCGTGTGCTGCACATGGTTTGACCATCATCTGCGTGATTGTGAAAAAACTCAAAAGCATTAAAGGGAACGTTCACATTTAGTTCTCCCTCTCCTCCAATTCCTCTCAATGTTACTGCTTCATCATTAATAAAACCAATATCTGAGGTGTACACAATAGGTTCATCAGTATTAACTTGAAAAATCCAAGAACCAAAAGTCATAGTGGTGGACAATAGCTCAAATGAAACCATTTTATCACTCTCCTGAGATTCAATTTCAATTTGGTCACCTGGACTAAAATTTGCTAATAATGAGCTTACATTATTACCATCAATATCCCTATTACTGATCCATACCTGTAAAGCATTGTCATATTCCTCTCCAGATACATAAGCATCTGTAAGATACCCTCCATCTTCATCAAAACGGATTAACCTGAGAGAGTTAGTTTCAACTGGAGGAAATCCAGCAGGCCCATCATTAAAATCATATAAAAAGTCAATTTCAGGTGGTGCGGCAGCGACCGGGGGAATGAGATACCACCACTGGGTAGCGTAATATCCTCCTGTCTCTGCAAATTCTATCTCTGTCATTATGAGTGTATCTTTTCTGTTCGGAACAAATGTGATTAAATCATCCGCAGTAAATGTTCGCTTGGCATTAGCACGTAAAATATTCGCCGAATTATCAGGAGGATATGTAATGGCGCTAACGGTGTCAATGATGGATTCTCCATCTTCATCCACCATTTCATTCAAGCAAGACGAATCCCCTTCATAAGAAACACGCCAAATATACACTAACACCTTTGAACAGCA
>DASCRE010000096.1:0-6085 GCA_034408645.1 Fidelibacterota bacterium
CCAAACAGCTAGACCAATATCATCATTAAATTCACGATATACATTGGAATCAACTTTTCTGATGATAAACTCTCCGACAACAGCAACTTTCATTTCAAATAGATGACCACCTCGTGTAACTAAATCATGGTCTGCTAAAGTGATGTGAGCATGAATAAATGGATTTCCATCTTTTAAAGTGACATTTCCCTGAAATGAAACCAGTTCATGTATTTCTTTATATATTTTTCGTAAATATTTTTTTGAACTAAGGTCATATGCTCCAATTTCAATACAATTGACCGCTCCTATACCTGAAATTTGGCCATTGAAGATATCATTCTTTTTACAGATAGAGGTAAGGTTTTTCATTACAGGTTCATCCTTTTGGATGTAAGCAAGAAAATCTTGTCCTGACTGTTTAACTTCCATTTGACTCCTTAATAATTAATGATTTTGCAAAAACTTCCCCTGATTCAATTGCTGATTTTAATTTATCAGGATTTTTCCCTCCTGATGTCGCAAGATATGGTTTGCCACCACCTCCCCCTCCCATAGTTTTGCCAATTTCCTTTGCAATAGCACCAGCAAGGATATTATTTTTAATCAGGTCTTTTGTAACAACAATAACAACTTGAGGCTTTTGTTCGGTGACACTACCTAATATTCCGATTCCTGAATTAATTTTTTGAAGCAATGAATCACCTATATTTTTTAATTCGGCCAGCGATAAGTTCTCGATTATTGATGAAATCAAGATAGATGATCCTACCTCTTCTCCCTTTTTTATCAAGGAAGGTATATCGAACTCAAAAGATTGATTCTTCTGTTTCAATTTTTTTTCAATTGTTTTTTTCTCATCTATAATTTGATCAATACGTGATATTAAATTATCAGAGTTGCAATTAAATTTTAGTAGTAATCCTTTTACAAGGCTGCTCTGATTTTGAACATAAATTACAGATTCTTTTCCTGTTATAGCGATGATCCTTCTTACACCTGCGGATAAGGAGGATTCTTCAATAATTTTAAATAATCCAATTTCACCAGTATGATTTACATGTGTTCCTCCGCATAATTCTTTTGAAAATTTGCCAACAGAGATTACTCGTACTTCATCTCCATATTTTTCACCAAACAATGCTTCCACGCCTTCATTTCTTGCAGTTTCAAATGGTTTAATTTCTACAGTCAGAGGAATATTTTTTAATATTTCCTGATTAACTAATAATTCAATCTTTGCCAATTGAGTAGAATTGATTTTTTTATTATGAGTCAAATCAAAACGTAGATGATTCGAAGAAACAAGTGACCCTGCCTGATGAACGTGATCTCCTAATACAGATTTTAGTGCGGAATGGAGTAAATGAGTTGCTGTGTGGTTTGACGTAATTGCCTGCCTATGATTTTTATCTACAATACACTCAACTTTATTTATTAAAAGGTCATCAGCGATCGTTCCTTTACAAATATGCATAATTGATTCACCGGTATCATATATTGTATCTTCAACTGTTAAGTGATGATCATCAACAGAAATTATACCGATATCACCAATTTGCCCACCAGATTCTGCATAAAAAGGAGTCTGATCTAAAATAAGAATAATTTTATCGTTATTTCTGGAAATTTTTCGAATTTCAGCGTGTGAGGTCAAGAACTCATACCCTAGGTAGTGAGAATCTTTTCCTTTGCTAATTATTTGCCACTGAAATTTCTCTTTGTTAATAGAAAACTTTTTACTCCCCCTAGCACGTGTTTTTTGTTTTTCCATTTCTGACTTAAATTCCGCTTCATCCACATATAATCCTTTTTCTTTTGCAAGTAGTTGAGTGAGATCAAAAGGAAAACCATAAGTATCATATAATCGGAAAGATTGCTTACCAGAAATTGAGTCTGATGTTAATGAACTTAGTAGCTTATCAAAGTGTACAAGTCCTCTGTCCAATGTGTTATTGAATGATAATTCCTCAGAGCGTAGCACCTTTTGAATGTGAGACATTTTGTCATCAAGTTCAGGATATGTCTCTCCCAATATAGAGCAAACGGGTTCGACAAGTTCGGACAGAAAAGGATCCTCAAATTTAAGTTGACGTCCAAAACGTGCAGCACGTCTTAATATCCTTCTCAACACATAACCACGACCTTCGTTTGATGGCAAGACTCCATCGGAAATAGCAACAGACAGCATTCGAATATGGTCTGCTATGACTCTAAAAGGAATAGGATTATCAGAAGATGAAATATCTGTTTCTTTTTCAATGGCTTGAATAATAGGAATGAACAAGTCCGTATCATAATTATTT
Organism: Fidelibacterota bacterium; assembly: GCA_034408645.1. GTDB lineage: Bacteria > Fidelibacterota > Marinisomatia > Marinisomatales > AB-629-J13 > AB-629-J13. The sequence continues at coordinate 2,286 of DASCRE010000096.1, forward strand.
TTTTTGTTTTGCATTACACTCGTCAGTCTTTCAAGTCCTGCACCTGTATCAATATGCTTCTCAGATAAATCAGTTAAATTCCCTCTATCGGTGCGGTTGAATTCAACAAAAACTAAATTCCATAACTCTCGATATTCATGGGATACATTAACCTTTTTGGGATCCTGATTATTCTTATCATCACCAATATAATAATGGATTTCTGAACATGGTCCGCAAGGTCCTGTCTCTCCCATCTCCCAAAAATTAAATTTTTTGCCAAATCGCAAAATTTTATTTTCGTGTATATCAGTGACTTTTTTCCATAATTCATATGCTTCGTCATCACTCTCATAGACGGTGACCCATAATCTGCTTTGATCAATTTCCCATTCCTTAGTTAAAAGTTTCCATGCCCAATCAATAGCTTCTTTTTTATAATAATCTCCAAAAGACCAATTTCCTAACATTTCAAAGAAAGTATGATGATATGTATCCAACCCAACCTCTTCAAGATCATTATGTTTACCGCTAACACGGATGCACTTTTGACTATTCATAACTCGTTTATATAATGGTTTCTCATTGCCAAGAAATATGGGCTTAAATTGATTCATTCCAGCATTTATAAATAATAATGATGGATCATTGATTGGAGTAACAGGGGCACTCCTTACAAAATCATGATTCAAATCTTTAAAGTATTCTATAAATGAATTTCGTATATCTTTACTTTTCAAATGTATTTAGAAGGATAAAATTTGGATAAATTAATAATAATCAAAAGAGTATGCTTGATAGATAATATATTGATATCAAATATTAAAACTTGTTTCTATCCCAGTGAGATTGATTGCCTCCGAATCATCAATAACTCCATTACCATTAGTATCTTTGAACATTCGCTTAAATATATAGTTAACCACTAACCCATCACCCATAGAAATTCCCAATCGATAGCCCATTATAGTACTTTCAGTATAGCTGAAATCAAAGGGATTCGGGACATTCTTTTGTTGGTAAAATAGCTCAGCCCTGCTCAAGCGTGATATTTCTTTATTCAGAGATAGAGAACCCTGGAGACTTTGATTTGATTCTTCAATAAAATTATTTTCTATGAAATCCCATTGCTCTCCGTTGAGAGTTTGAAAAGATATGTTTGCACTGAGTATATTGAATACATTGGATTGTATTCCAAAATAAAGGCCTTTTTGCTTTCCCCTTATTCCCAATTTACTCTCTTTTGTAAAAACACTAGTGCTGCCGCTATTAATCTGAGAGATTGTTGCTCGCTCTAGTTCATAGCTGCGATTCCAATATCCAAAATCAAAACGACCGTTTGGTATTGTTCTGTATTCTAAAATACAATTTATTGGTCCCAATTTAGCGCGAAGACCTAATGGAATAATACCGCTCCCAAGGGAGACAGTACTGTCAGTTTCTGGATCACGAGTCTCACCAATCATCTTGGCAAACTGAGCATACATAATGAGTGAAAAATTCTCCTTTTCCAGTACCGGATATCCAAGGTCAATAGAAAAGGCAAAAATTTGATCAGCATCGTTATTTATATTTAGTGGCTCTGGTAATAAAGATATGTTTCCATCCGGAAGTGTATCGTAATATGGTTCATCAGAAAAATCCTCATCTATACCATTACCAAGATTATCCCAAAATTCATGGATAGATAATGAATCTCCTTCTCTATCAGGCAAACCATCTCCATCCCTATCAAATTCATTCTCATAATCGTTATCTGCATAACCATCACCGTCACTATCTATCCAAAAGTTATCGTTATCAGGAAAATGATCAACTAAATTGGGACGACCATCTCCATCGGAATCTTTCAATCCAAGAAACTGATTGCGATCAAAAACTGCGGATATTCCGATGGGAAATGCAAGGAGTGAAGCTGTCTGCATCCTGAGCCCTATTAAACCAATATTTTCTTTAAAATCGTTCACAAAACCCTGAAAAGAATAGAGCTCTTTTGAATATTCAAAATTCATACCAACTTTGCGAACCTGGGGATACTCTATAGAATTAGAATATCCGTCTACTAAAATCCCATATCCAAGTACAACGTGATCCAAAGCACCAATCTTTCCATATAAAGGATCCCCAGGATATCCATATCTCAGATAATAAATTTTATCAATTAAGGTATTTTTTATAGCATTACCATCTGAGAAATCCCACTCCTCTTTGTGGAGAGTTCCATTTTCATCAAAATAGAATACTAAATCCATTGCTAAGCCAAAATTGCCAAGGGGTATCTCAGGGCGAAAAGATAATTGATTCCAAATTTTTCCATCCATGGTGACCGTGCCAAAGGCACCTGTTATATTATTTCCATTTTGTGCGTATACAAGAGAGATCAATATAATTAGTAACCATTTTTTCATATATATACTCATTAATTTTAGCGAAATTAAAGTTAGACCTTTCATTGAACAACATCTATTTTATACTGTTCACTCCGTTATGTTTAAATTGTCGAGAGTATTTTTTCAAATAATGATGCGTATAAAAATATATATTACCATTCTAATAATAGGGTTAGCGCTAGGAAAAGAAGACCAACTAGCGGTACTTCATAATATTGATATCAGTGCAAAAGAAAATGGATTGATTGTTGAATTCGAATTTTCATCGAATATTTTAATTGATTATGCGTCCGGATGGTATGCACACACAGAATGGTTTTATGTTACTGTTTTAAATACATCTATCGATAGTACAATGGATCCTTATATAAAGAAAACGCCGTATATCAATGATATTCAGTTTGATCAGGTTGGTGAATCAATACAAATATCGTTAAAATTATCTGTTCCACCTGATAATCATGAATTTTATCAAAGAACAGACAAAAAGCAGATATTTCTATTGCTACGATCACCGATAAAGCTTATTTCCAAATCAGACCCCATTACCGACCAGGAAAATCAAATCTCGGCAGCTAAGGTAACAAAACCCGAGTTGTTTTTTTCTGAAGAAGATAACAAAATACAATTAATGGGATATTTTATAGGTATTTCCTTTACCATATCTGGTATTCTTCAGGAAGACTCTAAAAGTTCAGGAAATTGGGAATTACCAACTGGAGTTGCGATATTTTTGGGAACTTATGTATATGATAAATATTTTGTTAAACAGAAAATTTTCTCGATCGAAGAATTAGAAGAAAATAATCGAAGCAGAGTAAATAATTTGTAACTTTCCAAACTATGTGGGAATTATTACCAATGTTTGCCGTGTTCTATGTTCTGGGAATGCTGGGACTGGCTTTTTATTATCGGATAAAACAAAATAAAAACGAAGATGAAAATATCGATAATTCTCATTAGCAGTTTATTATTTATCACATCAAGTTTAGCAGAGGAAAAGTCATTTTTGATAAATTCTTCAGAAATGATATTGGATGCATTTTCTACCCATGGGTCAAAGATAGAATTTCAATGGAGGGACCTCTCTCCTGCCCTTCATGAAATAAGTACTCAAGGGCACGCACTTCCGCAAAATATTCAAAATCAACTTACATCTATTGGTTTTAATTTTTCAGGTACTATTGTAAATCGCACTCTTGATATACGCTCTGAGGCAAATGACTTAGATCAGACCTACGATATTGGAATTTTTCGCTTCCATTATACGATGATAGATACAATAATTCACGCAGTAGATGGAACAGACGATAACTCTAATTCGATACCTGATTATATCGATTTAATGGCGGAAACTTTTGTTCATGTATATAATGAACAAATAAACGAAATGGGATATTTTAGACCACCAGGAGACGCATGGATTTCAAA
>DASCRE010000097.1:0-3297 GCA_034408645.1 Fidelibacterota bacterium
AAAACGCGGCATCCATCTCGGGCTTACTTTTGACCACAGAAGCGGCAGTGACAGAGATTCCAGAAAAAGAATCCTCAATGCCGCCAATGCCTCCGGGTGGTGACATGGGCGGAATGGGCGGAATGGGCGGAATGATGTAGTCATTTCGGTCACCCCAAATTCTTATAATAAATAGCCTCCATTTTTAATGGGGGCTATTTTCATTAGAAAGAAAAAATGAAAATGTTGTAAACTCTGCCGTGCATTTTTGGTTGATTCATAAAATTTTATGGGGGTTATTATAATTTATGTCAAAATGGAGTAAACAAAGTTTTATAAGTGACCTGGAAGAAAAAGGCAGTCGTGAAGTGGTCAAAACAACCAGGAAAATCATTGATTTTTCCGAGAAACATTCTGAAAATCTATCTTGGGGTAGAGGTGAGGACCACGGGACAATGACCTTTCGCTGTATGTCAGATATGGGATTATTGCCTCTCTTTCACATCAATTCTGATGGTAATATAAATCTGCAGATCAATTTTTTACGGAACAAGAATATTCCCAAGATGGTTTTGAGGGATATGGTGGTGAAATTAGAATCCAATTTATTGAGAGAATATGATACAGAAATGTATCCAATTGATTCCTTTGAACCGGTTGAAGACCTATTTAATACTAAATCTCAAGTCATAAAATTTCTAAAAACTATTGAAGGATGTGTCTATCGTTTGAAACAATAACATCTTATTTTATTTCTAATAAAAGCCCCGTTTATTCGGGGTTTTTTATTTTCCTATAATTAGGGTTAATTTTCTTTTATGGAACTACCCAAAACACTCCGATTTATTTCATTTATTTCACTGTTTATATTCAATTTCCGGTCAATCATTGCCCAGCCAGAAATCGCCTGGACCCATACCTATGGAGGAAACAACTGGGATGAGGGACACTGTGTCAGAGAAACAGCAGATGGCGGCTATATTGTTGGAGGACTCACCATGTCTTTCAGCTCAGGGCTTTATGATGTTTATCTCATACGGACGACCGAGAACGGAGATTTGCTTTGGTCTCAGTCATATGGAGGTGCCGGATGGGATGAGGCACGGGCGGTTCAGCAAACATCCGATGGAGGTTTCATCACTTCTGGAAGAACCACATCCTTTGGTGCGGGAGATAGTGATATTTATGTTATCAAAACCGATGCAGATGGTGATACCTTGTGGACAGGTACATATGGGGGAGTGGATTATGATGACAGTCAGTGGATAGGAGAGATACCAGGTGAGGGCTACATCATCACCGGGGAAACATTCTCTTATGGTGAGGGAGGAGGTGACATTCTTTTGCTGAAGATTGATCTAGACGGAGATCTAGTGTGGTACGAAACATATGGCGGACCGTCGGATGAAGATGCCCAGTGGGCGCAGTTCACATCCGATGGAGGTATAATTATTACCGGCTCAACAGATTCCTTTGGTTCAGGAAGTGATGATGTGTTTCTAGTAAAAACAAATTCACAGGGAGAAATGCAGTGGTCCAATACTTTTGGAGGGGGAGAGCCTGACCTCAGTCTTTCCGTTGTTGAGTCATCCTTGGGAGGTTACATTATTGCAGGACAGACGGAATCCTATGGCAATGGAAATGATGATGTATATTTGATCGGAGTTGATGAAAACGGGAATCTTTTGTGGGAAAAGACTTTTGGTCATTCTCAGGCTGACGCAGCCTCTTCAATAGTGGAGACATCTGACGGTGGTCTTGCTTTTGCCGGTGTGCTAACCACAGATGAAGGAGGATTTGATGCATGGATCGTTAAAACAGATGCCCAGGGAGATTCACTTTGGACACAGGTATACAGTGCTGGTCCTGGCTGGGATATCTGGGATATTGCGTTTTCAATACAAAGTACCAATGATGGCGGTTTTATTGTTACGGGTATGACCGGAGTCATTCAACAGTTCAATGTATTTCTCATGAAAATAGAGTCGGAGTCTGATCCGCAATCATCTGTGTTTCATGTACCGGATGATTTTCCGGATATTCAGTCCGCCATCAGTTATGCCACAGATGGTGATACTGTCCTGGTACATCCTGGAGTTTATCTTGAAAATATAAACTTCAGCGGAAAAAACATTGTGGTGGGATCATTGTTCATTACCACTGGAGATACTTCATATATTTCTCAGACAGTAATAGATGGAAACCAGAGTGGAAGTGTTGTACTCTTTGAAAATAATGAAGATCTCTCTTCTGAGTTAAGAGGTTTTTCTATTGTCAATGGAACTGGGACATTTCTCCTGGCACCGAGATATGGAGGCGGAATATTTTGCCACGAGGCAGATCCCACTCTGAAGGATTTAATAATATACGATAACCACACCGGTACGATAGGTGTTGGGGGTGGTCTTGCGCTGTACTTATCCAACTCTCTCGTTGAAAATGTTGTTATTTACGGAAACTCTGCAGCGGGTGGAGGCGGCATATTTGGACTGAATAATAATGGTAATATCAGAAACGTTTCATTAGAAGATAACTGGACATATGGCGCTTTTGATGCGGGGGGTGGGGGAATGCTTTTTCAGGATTCTGCACCTGTCATGGATAAAGTGCTCATCCATAATAATTCGTCAAGTGTTGGCGGCGGAGCCATTGCTCTTACCGGTTGCGATGCTGTCATGAACCACATCACCATTGGAAATAATTTATCAGGAGATGAAACCGGGAGTATCTATCTTTTTCATACAAATGTTTCACTTATTAACTCCATTCTGTGGAATGATCAGTTGGATGATGAGATTTATTTTCATAATTATGAAAATTGGGGAACTATCACTGTTTCTTATTCAGATATACAGGGTGGAATAGACGCCATTGAGACTAGCGATATGGGGAACGTTGTCTGGGGTGAAGGTAATTTTGGATTAGATCCGATTTTTGCAGGTGTGGAGAGTGGTGATTATAACCTCCAGCCGGGCTCGCCCTGCATAGATTCCGGAGATCCTGACTCACCATTTGATCCGGACAGTACAGTGACAGATTTGGGAGCTTTTTATTTTCATCAGAACACCGGACCACAGCTGGTTGAAATATTTTATGTGGAAGACTGGAATCTGGTGGGGCTGCCTTTGGATGTGGCGGATGCCTCATACAGTACTGTATTTCCTGATGCAATCGGGGAAACACTTTTTTCCTTTTCAGATGGATACACTCTGACAGAGTATCTGGTTCCGGGTGTTGGTTATTGGCTCAGGTTTCCGGATGAGGGCTCTGCTTTTGTTGAGGGTACTATTTTTGGTGAAACATCTTTTGCTGTGAGTG
>DASCRE010000098.1:0-3600 GCA_034408645.1 Fidelibacterota bacterium
TACTAAAATCATCTGCAAATTCACTGTTATCATCTGTTGGCTGATCTAGATGACAATGTCCGTCTACTCCTCCAGGTGTTATAATGTTACCCTCTGCATCAATTGTTTTTGAGGCTTTGCAGTTAATATTGCCTATTTGAATTATTTTCCCTTTGTCAACAGCTATGTCTGCTTCGTAAAAATCAGAAGCTGTAGCAATTTTTCCATTCTTTATTAACAAATCATAATTTGACATTGCAAAATTTTATTTAATTTTTAAATTATTATTTTCAACTACTTGTTTTACCCAATTAAGTTCAGATCCTGATGATTTTAATCTAGGAGGTCTTGGCGGTCCAACATCTAAGCCCATTAGTTTTAATGCGGCTTTAGTGGAAGTAGTATAACGATGTTGACCTACTAACTCTATTATGGGTAAAATATGGTCATACATGTTTCTTGCTTTATCAATATCTTTTTCAACGACAGCTAGTTTAAATAATTTTGCAAATTCTGAAGGCATTATATTAGAACCCACGGCAACCCAACCTTCGGCTCCATTTAAAAATGATTCATAACCCATAATACCCCCAAAAACTGTCATTTTATCTTCACACAATTTGATAATATCTCGTACTCTAGTAACGTCCATTGTAGATTCCTTTATGTATGAAACATTATCGATTTCTGAAAGATTTTTAACTATATTAGGTGTAAGATCTACGTTTGCTGTTGCTGGATTATTATATATCATGATTGGTATTGTTATTGATTCAGCAATTCTTTTGTAATGATTATACAATTCATTTTCTGTTGGAGTACTATAAAAGGGGGGGATTATCATTACCCCGTCAGCTCCAAGTGACTCTGCATCACGACTATATCTTATAACATCCAATGTGTTCTCAGCACCTGTTCCAATTAAAACAGGAACCTTATGATCAGTTCTATCAATAATTTTTTTAGAAATGTTGTAACGCTCTTCTTCCTTTAAAGATAGGAATTCTCCGGTGCTTCCTAATGCTATCAAACCGTGAATCCCTTCTCCAATTTGCCAGTCAACAAATCTTTCTAAAGATTTGTAATTTATTTCTAGGCCATCTTCTGAAAATGGTGTTATCATTACTGTAAAAGTTCCCCTGAATTTTTTCATTTTATTTCATTTGTTTTTGATCGTTGATAATAGAAGATTTTTCATAAATTAATTTGACTTAATTTTATCTTTTATAAATTCTCAATTAGCTATTACTCCTGATATTGATTCACCTTCATTACAAAGTAAGCTTTATTCCTTTAGTGGGTTTCCATCTACAATAATTAAATCAGCATAAGCTCCACTTTTTATTACCACTAATAAATTTTTCATTCTTAAAATTTCAGCATTTACAAGTATTACATTTTTAATGGTTTCACAGCGTTAGATAGGACTTCATTATGGATTAGCAAGCCTTCAGGCATTAATCCTGAATACTTAAAATTAACTTCGTTTTTAAAAAGGAGAGGGGGGGGGGATAATTTAAGTTTTAATTGCAAGATCTATTAATAGAATAATTCATCAGTGTTAAAAAAAATAAAGCCCATAAAATGTCCCTTAGGCTACAGTGCAAAATATATAATTTGAGAATCAGCTGAATAAATTATTAGCCAATATTCTCATCGAGATTCCGTAATTTCTATGTTTCTGTAGGGCTTAGAATATCTTTCCTCTATTCTTCGCTGGATCATGTCCCAGATGGAAGTCAATAGTAAATAATACAATGCAGCAACAGTAAATAATTCCAGAACGAGGAATTTTTCCTGAATTAGAATTTGTGTGCTCCTTAGTAACTCTTCCATTGAAATGACTGAAGTAATTGAAGTAGTTTTAAGAAGACCATTTACACTATTTCCAAGGGCTGGGATTATAATTCTGATTGCCTGTGGGAATACTATGTACAGCATTAATTGAAAGGAATTTAATCCTAGAGCCCTTCCTGCATATGTTTGTCCATTAGAAACTCCAAGAATACCTCCTCTAATAATTTCCGCAAGATAAGCAGCTTCATTCAATATCAAGCCTGTTAGAGCTGATTCTACCACTGTTAATCTAATGCCTAATTGCGGCAAGCCAGTGTAAATTATTATAAGTTGTACAAGTAGAGGTGTACCTCGAAAAATCCAAATATACCCTTTTGCAAATGAGGATAAAATTTTAGAAGGCGCAAGTCTCAACATAGCAATGAAACAACCCATTATCAAACCACCAACAATTGAAGCTATTGTTAGCCATAATGTAGTTAATGCCCCTTGCAGTAAAAAACTGTTGAACAAGTATTCATAAAAGCCAGCCCAATCCCACTTTATCCCCATTAATAACTTTCTATAAATGAACAATAATTATTAGTCTAGGGTTTTCTTATAGTGAAAGCACTGGAATTTGGCAACAATCCATACTCATCCATTAGATCTTTATAAAAACCATCTTCCATCATATCGTTCATTGCTTCCAGAACAGTTTTAGACAAAATATCATTCTTCATAGCTAATGCACATGGCATTGGAAACATACCTGAAATCGCTCTATCAAATTCGCCTCTTTTTGCATATTCTGCTGCAGTGGCGTCAATTGCTACTGATGCATCTGTCTGTCCTGCTCTTAGCGCTTGATATGCAAGAGCAAAGTTGTCAAATACACGTATATTAATAGGCGTCAGTCCTTTCCCTCTCAGCTCTTTATCTATTTCCTTTAACTTTTTTTCTTCAAGCCCGCCTATTTCTACACCAACCGCTTTTCCAGCTAGATCTTCTTTTCTACTTATTCCTAGTGGATTCCCTTTCTTAACTGAAATACTAATTGCCGCTGATTCGTAAGGTATCATATTCATCATCGCGGCTCGCTTCGGATTCCAAAAAATGCCTGTATTTATCATATCCCATCTACCAGCCTGAAGTCCTGGAATCATAGCAGAAAATTCAATTCTTATATATTCTGGTTTTAAACATAAACGCTTCGCTACTTCTTTTCCTAATTTCACTCTCATTCCCCTAAGTGTACCTGTAGAATCTACAAATTGTAATGGCGGAAGTGTCGGATTTGTAGACATTACCAATGTACCATCTTTAACTAATGCACTATTAGGAACAGTCTGTTTACAGGTAGCCGCCATAATTGTAAAACTAATTAGTAATTGAATAGATAGACTTACTACGAACTTATTATTGAAATATTTCATTTTCATTCCTCATTTAAAATTTAAATTAAAGTTATCAGAATATTATTACTCTGATATTTCACTAATTTATTTCATAAAGATTTTTGTTCCTCCTTTCAGTTTATAATATTTTCTAAAATCTTTTTTAAATTTATCCTATTTGGAATTAAAATCTAATCATAAATAATATATTATTTATGTCAAGCATTATTTAGGTATAAGGATTGTTTTCAGAAACATTATGAATTTTTTTGTAAATATTACGTAAGATTTCTTATTTGAATAGCGTCTATTTTTCCGGACCCTGCCAGAACATCTGAAATTACTACAACTTTTTCTTCAGATTGAAATCCTTCCCGCTCCTTGAGCACGTTAAATGCAGTTTGCAAGGTCTTCTCCGGATCTTGACTGAAGGCTATTCTGAAAGGCC
>DASCRE010000099.1:0-5455 GCA_034408645.1 Fidelibacterota bacterium
AGATATTTTGGCACCAAACAAATGTTTGATAGAAGAATAGAACTAATAAGAAATTTATTATTTTCATTTTTCCCTTTAATTAATATATATCTAATCCTCACATATGAATGTAAGAACAAATAGCGGGAAAACAAAAAACCCCGTTTTCTCGTCGAGAGATCGGGGTTTTTTGTTGCCCTTTTGCGCTTTCCCGATATGACAGTAAATGACACAAATAGACCGTTTTTGAAGTAACCACCTGTCGTACACCTGTTGTCACTTTTACAGATTCATGGAATTATTGCTTATTTTTAAACAAAAAAAGCACCCATAAATGAGAGTGGAGATGATGTGGTTGTCCCAAAATGTGTTTATAGAAGATTGTAATTGATTGTTATTCATAATTGTTTTGAATTAAAAAGTTTTTATTCTGGATCCATCATGGAAGGAATAAAAAACCGTATCTTTTGTTTTACTTGACACTATATCTCCTGTAGATGTAATGCATATTACACCAAAATGGTCATCGTTTTCTTGACCCTCTTTTATGCTTTTATCTACTGCTCTCTCTAGCGTCATACCATCTTCCACACGTGTTACAATTTTAGCAGCAACGGCAGAATTCACAATATGTTCACCGATTCCAGTGGTAGATACTCCAGCGAACTCATTAGCGTAATTTCCGGCCACAGTTGGTGCATCACTCACCCGGCCGGGGATTTCACCGCCAACGCCACCAGTTGATGTTCCAGCAGAAATATATCCATTTAAATCCAGCGCAACCACGCCCACTGTTCCGGTGGTTCCCGTTTTTTTTGATTGAAATTCATTAAAACGTTCCTGGGTTAATGGATCATATTCCGGGAATCCTGACTCCCGGGCAAACTGGATGGACATGTCTCCGGAAAGAACAGTATGCTCATATTCCTGCAGTTTTTCTGCCACCAGGATCGGGTGCTGCACATGTTGAATATTGATCACACCGGAAAACCTTTTTTTCTGCCCATCCATGAAAGCGGCGGACATACGGATCTGCCCATCGTTTTGGATTTTTGAGCCGGTACCGGCGTTAAATAAAGGATCATCTTCCAAAAGCTTGATTCCATAAATAACCGCCTCATTGGCCGATGATCTTAGAAGGAAGGCGTAGGTTTTTTCACAAATGGACTGCAATGATTGACGGATGGCTTCTTCCCGCTCAATGTTTCCCTCAAGAGATCCGGCCCCACCATGAATTATGAGTTTTTGCTGTTGTGCCATTAAGCTGATTTTTCTTGTTCCAGTTTTTCCTTGTGTGCCTGTATTTTGAAATGAGTATCGTCAACATCATAGTTTGAAAGGATAACAAAGTCATACTGTCCACCCACGTCTAAACAATATTGCACCGCTGACTGCTCATCATAAATAATGATAATTTGATCATCCTCCATGCCATACTTCATGAGATATTTTTTCAATTTGTCAGATATTTCACCCTCTTCCAATCCGCGCAAATAGGATTCAAAAAGAACGATTGTATCTACATTATTTGCGCATGATTCAGCTACGCTTTCAAAATCTTCATCACGCCGATCACCGGGGACACAGAGTGTCATAATCGTTTTTTCGGGATTGTAGGAGGAGACAAAATCAATTAAAGCATCATATCCGGCTTTATTATGAGCGTAGTCAACAAGTACATTAAAATCGCCCATATCTGTCATGGTTAATCGACCCGGTGTTTGTGCGTGACTCGGGAAGAAGGTTACAAAGCCGGCCTTAATGTTTTCTAGTTTTAGACCCAACCCAATAGCAGCCCCAGCCGCAGACAAAGCATTCAAAATATTGAATTTTGCTTTTCCACCAAAAGTGAGAGGAACATCCTTAACGTCTACTATTGGATATTTCCATTGGCCCTTCATCATACATAGCCAACCATCATCAAACACAACAGCCGTTTCGCCATCTTTTAAATGATTAGATACGGTAGAGTTGTTTTTCCAATCCAATGAAAAATAGATGATTTTACCTTTTGTTTTTTCCGACATGGCCCTAACAAGATCATCATCTGCGTTTAATACTGTAACACCATCTTGTTTTACAATTTCAGGAATGATACTTTTTATTCGTGCCAGTTGATCAACAGTATGGATTCCACGAAGCCCTAGATGGTCTTCACTCACATTTGTGACCACACCCACATCACAGGTTTTGAATCCAAGCCCGGCCCGAAGCATCCCACCGCGGGCACATTCTAGAACCGCAAGGTCAACTGTTGGGTCTGTTAAAACCATTTTGTGGGACATGGGCCCCGTCATGTCTCCTTGATAAATCATTCTATTTTTGATATAAACACCTTCGGTTGTACACATACCAACAGTATTCCCCGCCAATTTGAATATGTGGTCAATAAGCCTCGTGGTGGTGGTTTTTCCATTTGTACCTGTAATGGCAATAATGGGAATAGTAGAAGATTTACCAGGAGGAAAAAGCATATCAATAACAGGTTCAGCCACATTTCTTGCCAATCCCTCGGTGGGTTGAAGGTGCATTCTAAATCCTGGCGCAGCGTTAATCTCGACAATCCCACCACCGTTTTCCGGTAAGGGCGTTGTGACATCCGGTGCTACAATATCCACACCACCAATATCCAGGCCGATAATTTTTATAGCTCGCTCTGCAATATGTACATTTGCAGGATGAACAGAATCTAATATATCAATAGCGGTTCCGCCCGTAGACAAATTTGCTGTGGTCTTTAAATAAAGGATCTCACCCTTATCTAATACAGAATCCAGGGTGTATCCAGCATCGGAGATAAGACGTTCTGTTTGGGAGTCAATATCAATTTCTGTCAAAACATTTTCGTGTCCATATCCACGAAGCGGATTTTCATTTTCTGTATCAATGAGCTCTTGGATTGAAAGTTTTCCATTTCCCTTAACGTGGGCAGGAATTCTTTTTGCTGCAGCAACCAAAGTTCCATTAATAACAAGAAACCTAAAATCTTCACCGTCTAACATTTGTTCAATAATTACATAGCCATTTTTAGACTGTTTCATAGCAGCTTCATAGGCGATCTCAAAATGATTATTATTATTTACGCCTACGGTAATACCACGTCCATGGTTTCCATCTGAAGGCTTTACTACAAGAGGGTATCCAATCTTTTTAACCGCATCCTTAGCTCTCCCGTAACGACTTGTTTCTACTCCTTTTGGAACCGGAATACCTTGGCATTCTAACAGGCTTTTGGTTTCCCATTTATCTTGGGCAAAGTCAACAGCAAGGCTTCCAGTTTGGCTTGTCATGGTGGCGCGAATTAGCTCTTGGTTTTTCCCATAACCTAACTGAACTAGAGAACCACGGTTTAAGCGGAAAAAGGGAATGCCGCGCTTTACAGCCTCATCTACAATAGAAGATGTACTTGGTCCTAGTTTGTATTCTTCCCGTAGTTCTTTTAATTCTTGGATTATTTTATCAAGCTTTGGATCTTTGCCATCGATGAGACTTTCACAAAAGTCCACAGATAGTTTCCCCGCGCGCTTACCAACTTCCGACACAACATAAGAAAAAACAACATTATAGACGCCAGGAGTCTTAGTCTCCCTTGTTCGCCCAAACCCTGTGTCCATTTCAGCAAGCGTCTGTAATTCTAGGGCCACATGTTCAACAACGTGCCCCATCCATGTTCCATCTTTTACGCGTTCGAAAAATCCACCAGGTGTTCCAACGCTACAACGATGATCATATAAAGAAGGCAATGTTTCTTTTAAACGCTCATAAAATTGATCCAATTTACTTGTTGGCCTTTTTTCAAGTTGACCAATATCAAGACGCATTTGAATACATGGGCGCAAGCTCCAATAATTTGGCCCCGATAAAACTTGTATGTTCTCAATGGTCATATAGCTCACAATATAACCTCACTTAGTTTCCGTTTTTTGTTAACGAATTTTGAATTACCAAAAATATCAGGTGCACGCTTTTTCAGGTCGTATCCAAACCCCTTTGTTAAAACATGGAATTTCATTCCAAACATAGTTATTGGGTCCGATCCAGATGTTTCACTGAACGCTGTGTATTCCATCTCTTCACCGTCCAATACAGTCACGGAATTTGAGCCATAGACTTGACACAAATGATCATCCACTATATGAAGCGCTGTGTTTTCATCAATGCCGATTGCTAATTCACCGGGATTGGTTGAAACTGCGGTGGCTAAACGATAGAACCTGTTTCTTTCCCTGAAATGTTGATCAATTATTACCCCATCCAATATGCATAGTCCACCCGATATTTTAACTGTATTCTTTCTTGGGTTAAATGATCCGCGCCCTCCGGCGATCATAATACGGCTTACAATCGATGCGCCAGCACTGGTGCCACCATAAACCAATCCATTTGATATTTTATCAACTAAGTTTTTATGGAAAGGTGTCCCGCCCATTGTTCCCACCAGTTTAACTTGGTTTCCTCCCGTAATAAAAACGCCATCGGCCTTTTCCAGGAGATCAAAGTTCTCTTTATGAACACCATCTTTGCGATCCTGAAAAAGAATACGATCAACCCTGGATGCACCCATCTTTAGAAAGATATCATGATAATCATTAGCAACTTGTTCAGGAATGGCCGATGCGCCAGAAATAACGATTATGTGTGGAGATTGACCACAAAGAGATATAAAATTTGACAGCAATTCTCCCTTTGGTTTTCGGTCTTCGTTACCCCCGATTAAGAATAAATTCTTTTGATGTTTCAACCCTGGCTCACTTGTTAAATAATAGAAAAAATGAAGATTGTAAAATTACAGATTTAACTACAATTACAATAGGTATAAAATTGAAAAAACTAAATAATTTTTAGATTAATATGGTTTTAAGAACAGGCATACGCACTCGGAAAGCAAGATAAGAAAGCAATCGCCAGTCTCAATTCTCGTTTATCAACACATTCACCAATTTTATGGGTATTTTGTTCCATCCCAGGTCCAATGCCAAATATGGCTGGATGTTTATATCCACCTGCATACACCCAATTTTTTTGATCGGAAATTTCGATCGTATCAGTCTCTTCTGGTATAGGGAATCCAACACCATCTGTAGAAAATATCCACCGATCAATGCGCGGATCTCTCCGTAAAGTTCCTGCCGTTTCCACTTCTGTTTCCACATTTGGTGAAACCACATTTCGATACACATCTGCAGCTGTTTGAATAGCTGGATGTTCTTCAGGTGTAGCCCAGCCCATATAAATTTGTTTATTTCCTGGTCTATAATTACGCCACGTTAAATCGTCATATTCAGGGACAGTAACATCCACATCCAATCCTGCATCCCGTGCGCGTTTTACTGATTCGAGATTCTCAATATCCTGAACCGCTTCCTCAGGAATTTCACCAACCGTTAATCTTCTGTCAAACCTGAACGTAAATCTATCCGGGACCGCACAATCACTGGGAGTTTCCAATTGCGCCCAAGATGCGGTTCGTGTTCCA
>DASCRE010000100.1:0-2171 GCA_034408645.1 Fidelibacterota bacterium
GTTATACGAGCCTCTAATTGTACACATCTTTATTTAAATAAATATGGTAAATTGGTCTTACCAATAAAATTATTTTGGTTAATTATTACTAATAAATTATTGACTAGTGATTTTTATATAATTGTCCGCCATAGTTTCATAAAGCGGCTGTTTTTTAATCAGTTTGGAAAAATAGTTGGCAATAAAGGCTACCATTAAGGCTGGCAAAATTAGATGCATTGTTGAGGTCATTTCTAGGGTTACAAAGGTCGCTGTTAGTGGAGTTCTTATAGTGCCAGTTAGGTAGGCAATAGTGGCCATAATCATTACAACTTGAGGTTCAAATAATGGCATCAAGTTGCTAGCTTCTGAACCTATACCCATTCCAATCGAAATTGTTGGCAGAAACAAGCCCCCTGGTATTGCTGAAGTAACAGAGGTTAAAACTGAGAAATATTTCATCACAATAAATTCAACTCCTAAACTTTGGGAATTCAGCATAAACATAACCTCTTGTTTGCCTGAGCCAGAAATCAAGGACTCGGAAAAGTAATTAAATATTGCAACGATAATTCCGATAATGAGTGAAGTTATGAGTATCTTTTTTATTGTATTAGAGACAAACTTGTCTATTAATAAAACAAGAATTATTGAAAATAATCCACCTAGAAGGCCTGCGATTATTGCCAAAGGTATCAGTTGCCATATCAATGTATATTCAAATAAAAGACCAGATAGGTCTTCTAAGTATGGCAAATTTCCACGATAGACTATTGCAATAAGATAGACAATGCCACATCCAAAGGTAATGAAAATCAGGGCTTGGCTTCTTATCTTCCTACCCAACTCTTCATACGCAAAGAAAAAACCAGCAATAGGAGCGTTAAATGCAACAATAAGGCCGGCACACCCGCCAAGAATAATCGTCGAGTGAATCATAATTTTGCGCTTCAAACCAAGAAAGCGATTAAAACTATAAAAGATAGAGCTACCGATATAAATGCTTGGCCCCTGGATGCCTATTGGTGCACCACCAAGCATTCCAAGGAAAATAATGATAATTTTGGCAAGAGCTGTCCTGAATGACAACAACTGCTCTCTAATTTTTTTGTTGCGAGAGTCGAGTGTAGCAATAACTTGAGGTATCCCAGAACTTTCAGCGCGTTGAAAATAGAGTTTTGTAAAATATATTATTCCGACATAGGTAATTGGCGTAATAATTAAACCCAATAAAGGGTAGTTTCGAGTTTTTTGTTTAAACAGTAGTTGTGCGTAGTCAGTTATTTCGATAAAAAATGTAATTACTATTACAGTAAATAAACTCGCCAATAAGAGCGCAATATAGGTTCGAGATTTAACAGGAAATTGATGAAGAATGTAGCGCTTCATTAGCGCTTGAATATTCCTGTCGATAAGTATCGATCGCCACGGTCACAAATCACTGTAACAATTACAGCGTTATTTATTTTTTTGGAAAGCTCAATAGCTGAAGCTACTGCTCCACCTGATGAAATGCCAGCAAAAATCCCCTCTTTGGTTGCCAGTTCTCTGGTTGTTTGTTCGGCAGTTATTTGATTCACATCCATCATTGAGTCAACCCAAGTGGCATCAAAAATAGTTGGAAGGTATCCTTCAGGCCAGCGTCTAATTCCAGGAATGTGAGACTCGGCATCTGGCTGAGTGCCGATTATTTGAATCATGGGGTTTTTGCTTTTAAGGTATCTAGAGACACCCATGATTGTTCCTGTAGTGCCCATAGCGCTAACAAAATGGGTAATTTCTCCATCAGTGTCTCGCCATATTTCTTCAGCGGTAGTGTCTTGGTGTGCGGCTGGATTGTCTTGATTAGAGAATTGGTTAAGCTGAATGCCTTTGTTTTCTTTTTCCATCTTGCTGGCTAGGTCTCGAGCTCCTTCCATTCCTTCTTGCTCGGAAACAAGGATTAATTTAGCACCGTAGGCTTCCATCGCGTCCCTTCTTTCTTGAGAAAGGTTTTCTTGCATAACGAGGGTCATTTTGTATCCTCTGATAGCTGCAACCATAGCAAGCGCAATACCGGTATTACCACTAGTAGCCTCTATTAAGTTATCTCCCGGTTTAATTTCACCCCTTTTTTCGGCTTTGATAATCATATTAAGGGCGGCACGATCTTTGACTGAACCTGCAGGATTGTTACCCTCTAATTTAACCAA
>DASCRE010000101.1:0-11744 GCA_034408645.1 Fidelibacterota bacterium
CTACACCACCATCCAAAAGTCCGCGCGCCTGTTCACTGTATGCAGAAACAAGATCATCAAAAGTAATATTTCGGTATCCCGGATTATTTACATCGGGGCTCATGGATGCAGTTCGATTGGTGGGGCCCATTGCTCCTGCTACATACCTAGGTTCATCAGTAAATCTTTTGGCTGCTTTTTTTGCAATTTCTACAGCTTTAAGATTTATTTCATAGGTATAATCCTCCAGCCCGTAATCCAATTGAGATATCCCATTGGCAATGAACGTATTTGTTCCAACAATAACAGCTCCTACATCAAAATATTCGCGGTGAATTTCCTCAATAATTTCAGGCTGTGTAAGGCAAAGAATGTCATTGTTTCCTTTTAATTCATTTGGATGGTCCTGGAACTTTTTCCCTCTAAAATCTGTTTCGGAAAGAGTATATGACTGAACCATAGTACCCATGGCTCCATCCAAAACAATTATTTTCGTTTTTAATAATTCCTTAAGCATTAATTGTTATCTATCTAATTATCCAAAAAAACATAATTCAAAAAATAAAAAAACTCCGGGCACTGCCTCGGAGTTTATCCGCCTTTTTAGCACCCTTATTTAAAGTCGTGGCAATATGGCCCAAATCACGACTGGTCAAGTTTAAGAAGAAATTAGAGTTCTTTCAAAATAAATTCTTTTCCACAAAATCTATGGGTGAATAAATAGGAATAATAGAGAATTTTGGTTAATTGATTTCTCTTTGTTTCGTTTTTATCTTAGAGATTCGTTGAATCATTTTTTTTACAGCTCTGTCTATTGATTTAGTAATATTATCTGTTGTTTCTTTTACATTCAATTTTCGTTTAGGAATAGAGAGGTTTAATTCAGTAGTGAACTGATTGTTTTCATGGATCAATATCACCTGACACTGAACAGAACGGGGATAATATTTAGCGATTCGATAGACTTCTTTCTCTGCATAATCTCGTAAATTTTTTGGTGCATGAAAATGTCTTGCTGTAAATTCAATATTCATTTTCTCTCCTATTTATTTTGGTATTAACTAATGGGACCTCCTGATTTGATTTGATCATTTCCACTATCATACAGTTTGAAGTTTTTATGAAATTTTTTCACTAAATATTTTGCGGAGTAATGATAGTCTTCCTCTTGTGACCAAGCCTCAGAAGGAATAAGAAACGAAGAATCCATTGCACTAAATTTAATAGGTACTTCAAATCCAAAATATGGATCTTTTTTCATATTCATCTTTTCAATAGTACCATCCAAAATTCCATGAATAATTTTTCTGGTAAGCGGCAAACTAATACGATCTGCACCTGATGAAGCACTGGCACCCACCCAACCTGTATTTACCAGATAGACCCTGACCTGATGGGTTTTCATTTTTTCCTGAAGCAATTTAGCATAAATTGTCGGATGAAGAGTTAAAAATGGGCCTCCAAAGCAGGGGGAAAATACTGCCGTTGGCTCTTTTATTCCTCTTTCCGTACCTGCAACTTTTGCAGTGTACCCTGAAATAAAATGATACATAGCCTGTTCGGGAGTTAATTGCGCTACAGGGGGTAAAACACCATACGCATCACAGGTAAGAAAAATAATTTTTTTCGGATGACCAGCACAACTGTGTCTCCCCTCAGCAGCAAGAGAATTTCCAATAAAATTAATTGGATAAGACACCCGTGTGTTTTCTGTCTTTGAATCATTGTCATAATCAACTTTTCCATTTTTCTGATCAAAAACTACATTCTCCAGTAATGCTCCATTTCGGATTGCATTATAAATTCCCGGTTCTTCCTCCGAATTCAATCGAATTACTTTTGCATAACACCCACCTTCGAAATTAAATACACCGTTTTCAGACCAACCATGTTCGTCATCCCCAATAAGGGGACGTTTTTCATCGGTGGATAGTGTTGTTTTCCCCGTTCCGCTTAAACCAAAGAATAAAGCTGTATTTTCATCTCTCGTATCTACATTAGCAGAGCAATGCATGGACAGAACACCTTTCATCGGAAGCAAATAATGGAGAACAGAAAAAATCCCCTTTTTCATCTCTCCACCGTACTCTGTTCCTCCAATTATAGCGAGCCTACGTCCAAGGTGAAAAATTATAAATGTTTCTGAATTCATTCCATGAATCTTAAACTTATGATTTTTCACATCAGAAGCATTTATAATGGTGAAATCGGCTGTGAAAGATTGTTTATTTTCTTTATCAGGACGGATAAACATGTTAAAGCAAAACAGGGCCTGCCATGCTTTTTTTGCAATCATTCTTACTGAAATTCTGTGCTGGGAATCAGCGCCAGCAAATCCTTCAAACACATATGTATCAGATTTATCTGAACTATAGTAATTGGTCACTTCTCTCAATAACTCATCGAATATATCTTCGGATATTTTACTGTTTATCGGTCCCCACCATAAATGACAAGATGAAGATTTTTCATCAACAAAATATTTGTCTTTCGGCGATCGCCCCGTATATTGTCCTGTATCCACCATCAACGCTCCGCTATCTGCTAACCTCCCTTCCCCATTCTTGAGAATGTGCTCTTGAAGGTTATCTGAAGATAGATTTGAAAAGATTTTCCCAGGAGGATTAAAATCCTCTATGCCATATAAGGGTGACTGTTCTGAATTCATGACCTTTCTTTGTTCGTTCCGTGAGGGTGTGCCCGTTTATAAATCTCTTTCATTTTTTCTGGTTGAATATGGGTATAGATTTGTGTGCTTGACAAGCTATCATGACCTAATAATTCCTTTACTGAACGAATGTCAGCCCCACGTTCTAGCAAATGTGTCGCAAAAGCATGCCGCAGTGTGTGGGGCCCCGAACTTCCGGAACCGGCAAAAGAAACTAAATACATTCGGACTCTTCTTTGCACTGTACGTTGTGAAATTCTCTTATTTCTATTTGAAACAAATAAAGGGTCCGATACCAATTGGAAATTACCTTCAATTTTCCTCATCTTTAAATAATTTTCAATAGAATCTTTGGCCTTTTCTCCAAAAGGAATCAACCTCTCTTTTTTTCCTTTTCCAATTACTTTTACCATTTGGCTCGAAAAATCCAAATGATTGACGTTAAGGTTTACTAATTCCGATAATCTCATTCCCGTACTGTAAAATAACTCCAGCATTGCTAAATCTCTGGAGCCAAGCAGGGTCTCTTTCAGGGGAATGGAAAGAATGTCTGAAAGTTTACTTAAGTCCAAATAATCGGGAAGAGTAGTGGGCAATTTTGGGCTTTCCACAAAAATTGCAGGATTTGATTCTATCTCTTTTATCTCCACACAATAATCATAAAACGATTTTAATGCTGCCAGACGACGAGACACGGTTTTCGGGTGGAGTCCCCGTTCAAATTCATCAGCCAAGAATTCCCTAATGTGTTCTTTTTTTGCTTCTAGAATTGAGTTGGCTTTGGATTTAATATAATTCAAAAACCGGTTCAAATCCTTTTTATATGCGTATACGGTATGTTCGGAGTATCCCCGTTCTTTACTCAAATAAGCTAAATATGTCCGGATTATATTTCCCGACACTTTATAGGTTATTTTCTTTTAATGATCCGAGAATTAAATTCAATTCGTTTGGAAGAGGAGCATGAATCTCAATATCTGATTTTGTTTTAGGATGTTGTATACATATTGTCTCTGAGTGAAGTGCATGACGATTTAATCTTTCCAACTCTATTTTTAGTATTTTCCCTACTTCAGGTATAAATCCTTTTATCTTAGTTATTCCTCCGCCATATTTTTTATCTCCTAAGATAGGATGGTTTTGATAGGCGGAGTGTACCCTTATTTGGTGGGTCCTACCTGTTTTCGGCATATAGTTTACCAAACTGTAGTATCGTCCTTCCTCTAAAACTTTATAATGTGTTACAGAAGTTTTTCCTTTATCTGAATGGACTTCAAACAACGTAGGATCCGATTTTTTCCTAAATAACTTTGTCTCAATTTTTCCCTCTTTATCCTGCCATATTCCCCACGTAATTCCCATATATTTTTTTTGAACTGTTTTTGTTTCAAACTGTTTGGATATATATGCATGGGCCCTATCTGTTTTTGCAATAATCATCACTCCAGAAGTATCCTTATCTAGCCTGTGGACAATCCCCGGTCTTAATTCTCCATTCAGGGTAGAGAGCGTTTGAAAATGATAAATGAGTCCATTCACTAAAGTTCCTGACTTATTTCCAACACCGGGATGAACAACCAAACCCGCCGGTTTATTGATCCCAATAATTTCTTCATCTTCATAAATGATATCCAGAGGGATAGATTCAGGAATGAGATGATCCCGTTCATTTTGAGTTTCTTCAATGTACAAAGATATCCTTTCACCACCGGTTAATTTATAACTCGATCGCTGGTTCTCACCATTTACTTGTACAAAACCGTCCCGAATCATGGATTGAATTTTTGTACGTGAAAATCCCGGAATTTCTGTTGACAGATAATAGTCCAGCCTAACATTCCTTTTCTGGACTTTCAATTGAAGATTTTTTTTTAGGGAGATAGTGCCGTATCAGATTGTTTTGGTGTGAACCAAATTGTGTGAATAACAAGAATTGTCATTCCAACACTCACCGCAGCATCTGCAATATTGAATATATACCAGTGATAATCTCCAATCATGAAATCGAGAAAATCTACAACTTCTCCATAAAGAATACGGTCAATTAAGTTTCCAATAGCTCCACCAATAATTAATGCTAGAGCAAACCTGATATAAATTGAGTTGTATCGTTCTTTCCATAACATCCATAGTAATACACATGTAAGAATAAACGAAGCGGTCGTGAAAAAATAAATCCCACCGGGAAAATTTAAACCGAATGCCATTCCTGAATTTTTTATAAATGTAAAATGGAAAAAATTTTCTATAACAGGGACAGAATCACGGTCGTAAAACAGACAAAGAGTAAGGGAATTTTTGATGAGTGTTTTGGTAAGTTGATCCAGACCAATAATGACGGCACTCACCGCCAAAATTTTCATTTTATATTTAGATGGTCTTTTGTTTTACAAACAACACATTTGGTTGCATTGGGAACTTCAATCATTCTTTCTTCTGGTATTAATTCCTTGCACAATCCACAGACACCAAAACTACCCAAATCAATTCTTTCTAACGCGTCTTCTAAGTTTTTTACATAGTCATTTTCACGGGAGATAAATAAAAAATTTTTTTCCATTTGATGAGCATCTGTTCCCGCATCTGCCATATGGACGCTGTAAATTGAGTCAGGTGACAAAGATTTTGTTGGGCTCTGATTTACTACTCCTTCCTTCATATCATGGACTTCATGATTAACATCATTTATCAGGGATAAAATTTGTTTTTTAAATGAGTTTAATTTTGCTTTCGAATATTGTTTCTTTTTTGCCATTTTTTCCTCAATTCTTTGTTACTCTGCTTAAAGCGATAGGTATTTTCTCATCCTCAATATTTAAATGAGATTTAAATTCTTTGTTCTCTGAATAATTTATTAATGAAACGGAAAGGGTTTCTGCACAAAAATAATCCTTGAACTTTTCAATTGCCGGTGTCAGCTCTGGTGACCAATCCGTACAAACCTGAATGCGATCTTCAACAGCAAATCCTGCATCTTTCCTAAGAATTTGCACTTGACGTATAACATCCCGTACGATCCCTTCCTGGATTAACAGTTCATCCAATCGAGTGGCTAAACCAACAGAAATCCCATTATCTGATGTGGAAGAATATCCTTGTGTCGGAAGATACTCAATTAAAAAATCTTCATTTGCTAATGTGAAAGTCTCACCGTCCAATCTAACTTTGATCTCCTTTTTAGTTTTCAGCTCATTTAATATGTCAACTGAATCTTTTGAACCGAGAAATTTACGTAATTCAGGTAATCTCTTTCCTAATTTTTGGCCAATAATTTTTAAATTTGGTTTCACATCCCACTCAATAATCTCTTCCTCAGATTTAGCTTTACGAATAGATTTTACATTGAGCTCATCCAAAATCACATTGTGGTTATCTAATATAAAGTTACCTATTTCCTTCTTGGAAATATGAAATACCAGTGATGCTAATGGCTGACGTATCTTTAAATTAGCTTTATTTCGGGCATTTCGACCCAATTCAACCACTTTTTTCAGGACACCCATTTTTTCCATTAAGTCATGATCTATTAGAGAAGGATCCGATGGTGGATAATTACATAAATGTACACTCTCTGGCGCAGAAGGATCAGAATTTTTTACTAAATTTTGATATATCGCTTCCGTAACAAACGGAAGAATAGGAGCACAAATTTTTATAAGAGTTTCCAAGACTTCATAAAGAGTTTGATAAGCTATTTGTTTATCAAGGTCATCCTCAGTTTTCCAAAATCTTCTGCGGTTCCTGCGAACATACCAATTTGATAAATCTTCGAGAAAACGTTCAATTTTTTGCATACCTCTATCTAGTTTAAACGAATTTAAATGTGAATCTATTTCTTCAATCAATACATTGATCTTAGATAAAATCCATCTATCCAAGAGTGTTAAATCTGCAGACTTAATTGTTAAAATACCAGGTTCAAATCCATCTACGGCTGCATAAGTAGCAAAAAAGGAATAAACATTCCATAATGTGATCAACTTCCTTCGAACATCTTTAGCCGGTCCATATCCAAACAAAAGATGATGTTCAACATTTTGAGATGCATACATCCACCGCATCACATCTACCCCCATTTTTTCAGCAGCATCCTCAAACCAGATGGCATTCCCCCATGATTTGTGCATGTCCCTACCTGTCTCATCTTTTACAAGAGAATGCCCCAATAAAGTTTTAAATGGTGCTTTCCCTTCAAGGGCAGTTGACATAGCCAATAAGGAATAAAACCAGTTCCTGAACTGACCAGGAAAACATTCAGTCACAAAATCACCAGGGAACCATTTCTCCCAATAATCTCGATTAGAATTATACTTTAAGGTTGAAAAGGGTACGATCCCTGCATCCAGCCATGGATTGCCTACATCAAGAATTCTTGTTCCAATTAATCCTGTTTCTGGATGGCGAATTTTTACTTTATCGATCCAAGGACGGTGAGGAGAGTTTCCTTCAAATTCTTCCCATCCTTCTACGGAAAGTGTTTTCAACTCCTCTTTGGACCCCACCACAAAATAAGAACCATCCTCAAATATCCAGATTGGGAGTGCCAATCCCCAAAACCGTTTTTTAGAGATCATCCAATCACCCATATTATCTAACCATTCGTGCTCTCTCTCCTGTCCCCAACTTGGGATCCACTCTATTTTATCCACAACTTTTTTGATTTCATCCCGCCAATCCATATTGATATACCATTCATCCACTAATCGAAATACTAGCTCATCTCCTGAACGCCAGCAATGTGGATAAACATGAGGATAGTCCTCCACATGGAACAGGAATCCATTTTCCTTTAAATTTTCTATAATCTCCAAGGTTGTCTGTGAATCCGTAGCGGTTTTTCCGGTGAGCCATCCGAATTTTTGTATGAATTTTGATTCTTCATCCAAAGGCGCAATATTCACTAATCCCAATTTTTCACCAACACGATGATCAATATCACCACATCCTGGTGCCATATGAACGATACCCGTACCTTCACCAGCAACCACAATGTCACTGCCAATACTATCTTTACCTGGGTCAACAACTTTGTGTTGAACAACAGCCGATTGCTGATTTTCTTCTAAATCTTTGTTAGTAATGGGATATCCTCCCAAAATCGATTGAGAAGGTAAATCGTCAAAAGGGCTTTTGTATGCCCACCCAACCATTTCTGAACCTTTCACTATTCCCAATTTTTCGAAACCACCTCTCTCTTTAAATAACTGAGCAATTGTTTTTAATTTAGGAATTCCCTCGATCCACTGATTTTTTTCTCTGAATTGTTTTTCAAGACGCTGATATTCCAAATTCTGCTCTGCAAAATAATAAATGGAGTCATCTGCGGCTTTTACTTTCAGATAATCTAGATTTCCATTTACCCCCGAGACTACATTTGATGAGAGTGTCCAAGGAGTTGTCGTCCATACTAATAGATATTCGTTTTCTCTATCAATAAGGGGAAATCGGACAAAAACAGATTTATGGGCAACTAATTTTCTGCCTTCAATAATTTCCATTTGAGAATACGATGTTCCAGAACGACCGGACCAAGGGACAACATCTGTTCCTTTATATACTTTTCCTCTTTCAAATAATTTTTTAAGGAAAGCCCAAATAGTATAGTTATTCTCATCAGACATTGTGAAATAGGAATTATCCCAATCCATCCAATATCCTAATCTTTTGGATTGCTCTGTCTGAATTTTTGAATATTTATGCACCCTATCCTTACACATTTGGACAAATTTTTCTATACCAAATTCTTCAACCTCCCTTTTCGTGGAAAATCCTAATTCCTTTTCTACTTCGATTTCCACCCACAGGCCCTGACAGTCAAATCCGTTTTGATAACGGAGTTCATGTCCTTTCATTGCCTTATAGCGCTGGTAAACGTCCTTTAATGTTCTTCCCCATGCATGGTGCACTCCCATAGGGTTGTTGGCTGTGATGGGACCATCTATAAAACTCCATTTCGGTTTGCCCTTATTTTTCTCAATTTGTTTCTGAAAAATTCGGTTGGATTCCCAAAACTCAGAGATTTTGTGTTCTAATTTGACAAAGTCTACTTTAGCATCAATTTTTTTAATGGGCATGAATTATTATTAAATTATCTAAAAAAACGAAAGGAATTTAATTTAATTCAGTTCAGCTAAAATATGATATTTCACACAAAAAAAAGAATATTATCATATATATTTAAGAATGATATTGTTTGTTCATAATAAAAATTGTAAATCGGTAATTATTTACTTTTGGAAATAAAATATTTTCCTTATATTCAGATATTAAGATTGTGAGGTCTTTTAATGGATAAATTGATTGTTTATACCTTTCTCGTTTTTGCGCTATTAGGATTATCTGCGGCCAAAATTAATAATCCAAATTCCTTCCCTAATTGGCTGAATGCATACGAAAAAAAGAAAATTGAGAATAAAAAAGAACTTGTTCTTTCACAGATTCGATCAAAGTATTTGGCTGAAAGATATTTTGATAACATTGCACATGATGGAACCCCAAAAACTAAAATATATGATGTAAAACTTGATGCTACTGGTTCGTTTGATTTAGATAATTTCGATGGAGTAAGGTATTCATGGAATCAAATTGGAGAGAAAACTGTAAAATTAACAAATCCGAATTCACCTGTGATTTATTTCGAAGCAATTGAAGGTGAATATAAATTTAAATTGACTGTCACTGATGCCTATGGTGCTTCTGCAGACACGACTAAAACTATTACCATTGGTGCAGAACCTAATAATACACCAACACCTATAATTTTTGTTACAAACGAAAAAAAACCACTCCCACCAAAGCCAAAGGCTAGGCCTAAAAAATCTAAAAAACAACGAGAAGCAGAAGAAGCTTTACGAAAATTGAAAAAGAAAATAGGAGGTTAATAATATGATTAAATATATATTGATTAATCTAGTATTATTGAATCTTTGTTTTGGACAACCGTTAACCCTTACCCAGAATGAAGCAATTGAATATTATAAACTAATTGAAAACTTAGAAAATGAGATCAAAGAACTAAAAGAGGTTATTAAAGATCTCAAGGATAAAGAAGATGATATTGGAGGTCCAGAAGAAAAAGCAAAGGATATGGTCTCTGATACGCAAAATAAAATAAGCGAATTTGAAAAAGCTATATCTAATCTACAGTCAGAAATAGATAAAAACAGAAGTGAGAAGGAAGGTATTGAGGCAAAAAGGGACCTTTCTGTGGGTTTTCAAGACAATTTAGAAAGTCTGATAGTTGAGTGGAATAAAAAATTTCAAGATTTGGTAGACGCAAGGATTGAGAAAAATAATAAAGAGAAAGAAATAGAAAATAAACTAAAAGAAGAACCAAATAAATAATATCTTTAATTCAATAAATTTCTTGCATTCACTGAATTTTTATTTTGCTTATAAGATCAAACTAAATTTATCAAAAGTACCTACTTTTTATTCCCTCAAATCAAGGGCATAAAAACGGGATATATCTTCCCTTTTAATTAGTAAAAGAACGACACCATCTTCCTCTGATTCCTCCACCAATTTATTAAACTCTTTTTTAGAATTTATATTCTCGGAACCCACTCTTTGAATTAAATCTCCTTCCCGGATTCCCAGTTCAGCAGCTTCACTTTTGGAATCCACTTTTGTGATAACAATACCACCTTCATCTTCATCAAAACCGTATTGATGTGCAAGTGAGGATGAAAGATTCTGAACCGAAAATCCAACAGAGTTGTAAGATTTAGATGAACCGGATGCAAATATTTGTGAGTCTGTATTTAGTTCTTCGAGCGTGACTCGAATAATTTTTTCTTGTCCTTCACGAACGACAGTAACACGACTTTTTGTTCCAGGTTTGGTTGAAGACACAACATTCTTTAAATGGGACGGGTCTCTGATATCCTTCTCATTAAACCGAATAATTACATCTCCCTTTAATATTCCTGCTTTCTGGGCCGGACTATTTTCCACAATACTTCCCACCAGTGCACCATCTCTTTTATTTAGATCAAGCTTTTTGGCAATTTTATCATCTACTTCCTGGATATATACTCCCAACCAGGAACGAACAACATATCCTTTTGTGATTAAATCATCCATGACACGTTTTGCCATATTTGATGGGATGGCAAACCCTACTCCCCGATTGGATCGTTCAAACCCTCCAGTTGCAATGGCAGTATTTATTCCGATTAGATCTCCTGTCAAATTTAAAAGAGCTCCACCGCTGTTTCCGGGGTTGATAGCGGCATCTGTTTGAATGAAATTTTCATAGTGATCATTGGAAATGACATTACTCCGTCCTAAAGCACTAACAATGCCAGCTGTTACCGTGTGACTGAGATTTGTCGAAAATGGACTTCCCACAGCTAGTACCCATTCCCCCACACGAATTTTATCTGAATCTCCCAATTTCAATTCTGAAAGGTCAGTAGCATCAATCTGCAAAACTGCCAAGTCTGATTTTGGATCCTTCCCAATAATTTGTGCTGAAAAAATCCTTTTATCCATTAGCTTAATTTCAACCTCATCTGCCCCATCAATAACATGATTATTAGTTAAGATGTACCCGTTGTCCTCATCAACAATCACTCCAGATCCAATGGCATAACTTTTATATTGGCGTTCAGGCTGGTTCCTGGGGAAAAAATATTCTTCAAAAGGTGTCCTTTCATTAAAGGATTTTGCATCATATATTTTTTCTGTCATGATTGTTACCACGGAAGGATTTGCCTCTTCCGCAACATCTGCAAATGTCTTACTAAATTGTCGTACTGCAGAGTTTTGGGCAAATGATATTGATGTTGTCAGTACTAAAAAAAATAAAATATATTTACGCATGATAATTCCTTTTAAAATATTTCTGTTGAATGCGCAAAACTATAAAAAGTTTCAAGTGAGTTAAATGGAACGCTGAAAACTAAAAATAAATTTTTCAAAATCAGTTTCTGATTTCTTGCCTTCTTTCATCCAAAAAGGGAAGTCCACTCTAATAAACCAATTTTTCCCCAATATATCTTTACCTATTCTGATACCAATTCCAGCATTCATCAAAATTTCTTCATCACATCCGAGAGCAGTCGAATTACATATTAATTCATCCACTATACCA
>DASCRE010000102.1:0-2643 GCA_034408645.1 Fidelibacterota bacterium
ACTTCTATTTATAGGGATTCAATTCGCTAACTATTTTTATCTATTTTGTGTGAGAGATGGTAATATCTAAAACAAAGGGGGTGCCCCCCAAGTGCAAGTGTGTCCCCCAAAACCGTGTCCCCCATTCATGCGTGTTTGACTCTATTTGAACATGATTGAATATGACGATAAAAATATGAAGAATTAGTAGAAACACGAAACCCCCGATATAAGTCGAGGGTTTCTGAGAGCAAAATGGTGCGGAGAGAGAGGGATTCGAACCCCCGTTACTCTAAGAGTAAACCGCATTTCGAGTGCGGCGCATTCAACCAGACTCTGCCATCTCTCCTTTTATAAATTTACAGATATCTATAGGAATCTTAAAACATCCTATCTAATTAATTCTTACTTAAATTAATGTTATTTAATATTATTGAATAATTACCGATAATACCCAAGGTAGTTTATTGTTTTTTTATAAAACAGGATTGTGTAGTAAAATATGAAGAACCCTTTTAAGAAAAAAAAGAAAGAAGAGAAAAAGGTTGTTGATAAAACAAAAAAACCTTCTATGGAGGAGATGAGAAGCGTTCCCCAGCCAAGGCGTTCTGCAGTTAATGAACCAGCAATACCAAAAGAGGATATTCCCATGAGTGATAATGAATATAAATTAAACCATTTAGTGGAAACTGAATTAAATGTGATTCAGAAAAAAGCAAAATCCCTTCATCTGAAATCTGAAGAAGGTTTTGCTGAAAAATCAGATGATAATTACTGGAAAGTGAGCGTGAACGAGTTTATGAGATATATCAATCAACGGTCACAGATAATTATTGATCAATTATCAAAAAAATCACATGCAGTTGATATTGACATAGATGATTCCGGTGAATAAATAAAATTTTACAATACAGAATATCAGAAAGATAATTATATTTAGTTAATTACGTTTTTCTAAAAAAAACGCATTTAAAATATCCCTGCATGTATCCTCAAGGATACCTCCTTTTACAATAATAGTATTATTAAGAATAGGATCTCCACACAAGTTGTAAATCGAACCACAGCATCCTGCATCGTTGTCATAGCATCCAAACACAATCATTTTTAGTCTGCTGTTCAGAATGGCTCCTGCACACATAGCACAGGGTTCTTTTGTTACAAATAAAATCCCTTCTTCCAATCTCCAGTCTCCAAGTGTATTTGCTGCTGCGGTAATTGCAATCATTTCAGCATGAGCAGTTGGATCTGAAAGTGCTTCACATTGATTATATCCTTTGCCAATTATCTGGTTATTTAGAACTACGATTGCACCAATTGGAACTTCATCGAGTTTATATGCTTTTTTTGCTTCGGAAAAGGCATAATTCATGAAGATAGATAATTGTTTTTTATTCACTGAAAATCAGCAGTATAAAGAATGATTGTACGCCCGAAGGGAGTCGAACCCCTATCTAAGGAACCGGAATCCTTTATTCTATCCATTGAACTACGGGCGCATTAATATGATAAATTTAATTCTTTTAGTCAAGGAACATTTATAATTCGTTCAGCAGCTTCCACTGTGTTTTCAGCCAGCATGGCAATAGTCATTGGACCCACACCTCCAGGGACTGGTGTCGCAGCCGAAATATTTTCTTGGATAGAATGCCAATCTGCATCGCCTACTAAAACATAGCCTCTTTCATTATCAACTTTCACCCTATTAATTCCCACATCAATAACAACCGCACCTTTTTTAAGCATCTTTCCTTTTAGAAATTCGGGGATGCCCATTGCAGATATTACTATATCTGCAGAAGAAGTATAGTCTTGGATATTTATTGTTCCAGAATGGCATACGGTTGTGGTAGCGTTTGCTCCTATTTTCTTTAGACCTGTCAGGAGGGACATAGGTCTTCCTACAATATTACTTCTTCCTAAAATTACTACATGTTTTCCGTTAAGATTAATATTATAATGCTCAAAAATCCTCATGATACCTTTTGGAGTGCATGATATAAATCGTGGATGCCCTATTGATAATAGTCCAACATTTTCGGGATGAAATCCATCTACATCCTTATTGGGGGAAACCAACTGCAGAATTTTCAAATCATTAATATGTTTTGGAAGCGGAAGTTGTAATAAGATACCATGAATATTATTTGCGTTGTTCAAGGCCTGAATTTTCCTGATTAATATTGTTTCATCAATGGAGTTTTTAAAGTGAAAGGTTTTGGAATGCAAGCCCAGCGATTTAAATTTTTTTGTTTTTGAATTAACGTAAATTTTAGAGGCAGAATCCTCTCCAACTAGAATAACTGCAAGGCACGGAGTGATACCTTTTTCCTTTAAAGAATTGATTCGGGGGGTTAAATCTGTATAAACTTTCCGACTTACGTCTTTACCGGAAAGTATGTTTACCATAGACAATGACCCAAGTAACTAAACTAGGGATTCATCTATATATTCAACAAGAGATTGAATTCGATCATCGATATCCACTGTGTCAACAGTTGATGAGGTTTTCTTAGAAAACAATTCATCAGCGATATTCATAGCAGTTAAAATTGCGATCCGTGATGTGGATTGATCAGAAGCTAACCCTTTCTTCACTTCTTTCATCCTTTTGCTAACATATTCAGCAACTTCCTTTATATATTCAGGATCAGCCGGTGCCTT
>DASCRE010000103.1:0-7848 GCA_034408645.1 Fidelibacterota bacterium
ACAGAGAACGCTAAAAGAAAGGAAGATATATAACTTGAATCACTACCTTTGTTTAGCTTAATTAGAAAAGAATCAAAACTATGAAAAGACTCACTTTAAATTTAACCAGATATGTCCCATATCATTTGAAGACGTACAGCAGGGACCAATCTTCTGCAATAAATATGGTATGTTAATTTAGTTAGGGTAGCATATGGGTAGCAGAACTTGGTAAATTCATAAGTTATTTAACAATTAATCAGTCCAAGCTTACCCCATAAAAAAAGCCCCTCATCAGAAGAGCTTTCCCACGAAACAGTTGCGGAGAGGGAGGGATTCGAACCCTCGTTACACGTTAATGTAAACACGCTTTCCAAGCGTGCGCCTTCAGCCACTCGGCCACCTCTCCTGAATAAATATAATAATTAAGAAAGCGGAGGGGGAGGGATTTGAACCCCCGATGCCCAAAGGACATGCCGGTTTTCAAGACCGGTGCATTCAGCCGCTCTGCCACCCCTCCAAATGTTTATTCTTCTTGTTTCTTTTCAGAGGGATCTTCTTTCTGTGGATCTTCACTTTTTGGAGTACTATCTTCTCCTAAATCTGTTTCCACAATCTCTTCATCTACATCCTCTGCAGAATCTCCTTCTGTTTTAGATGAATCTATATCTTCCGCCTCTTCATTTTTCTCAACCTCTGATGATTCTTTATTTGGCTCTTCTTCGGCTACTTCTTCTTTGATTTCTTCACTTTCGTTAATCTCAACCTCTTCGCCTTCCGCTATTTCAGATGATTCTTTAGTGGACACCCCTTCTGCCACTTCTACAGATTCTTCCGCTTCTTCTATAGCAGCAGATTCAACCTGGTCTGGGTCAGGCAATTCAATATTAAGTAATTTTTTCTCTTCATCAATTCGTTTAAGAGCCGCATCCAGAGACTCTCCACCTTCCAAACCAATCATTCTTTCATTAAACCGCCATTGCCCAGTTTTTTCAGAACGAACGCTACCCACATATTTCACATATTTTATGTCAGATTTCTTGTTTTTCTTTGCTGCTTTCTCTGCAAAACTTAATGTTTTCTTAGCCATCTTATTTATTTCTCCTTAAAATTTTGTCGGCGAATTTACTCGGTTTATAATCAATCTCCTATCATTGAGAATTCAATCTATGATGGTAATTAACTTCTCTGTGCACGCCTCCATTTTTCAGAAGCAAGTTTCCTCATATCCACCACAGAATCATGTTCATCTACTATCTCAACTCCCAAAAGGGTTTCTATTGCATCCTCCAATGTGATAATTCCTGTAGTTGTACCAAATTCGTCCACAACATGAAATATCTGCTGCCGTCTTTTGACAAATTCATCTAGGATATCTGCTACCGATTCATCTTCCTTGATCGTATGAATTGGGTCCAATAATTCATTCATAGTTATATCGAATTTATCTTCAGCCTGTTTATTAACTAGGTCATACCGATGAACAAACCCAACTACCATATCTAAATCTTTATCAAAAATAGGCATCCGTGAAAAGGCAATGGGAGAATATTTATCAACGACATCCCCCACCGTTTGGTCTTTTTGCAGCGCAAATATAACATTTCGCGGTGTCATAACTTCCTCTGCTTTCATTTCACGCAAATTTAAAAGATTTTCAATAATATCTCCCTCTTTCTCTTCAATGGTGCCTTCATCCTCACCCATCTCTGCCATTGCAATCATTTCCTCACGAGATATTTTTTGCTCCTTCTCATTTCTACCTACTAACCGATAAAATGACTCGGATAAATATACCAAAGGAAATGTAATCAAAATGAGTCCCCGTATGGTATATGCAGCAAATCCCGATAATCGTTTCCAATAAATAGCACCAAGAGTTTTAGGTATTATCTCGGAAAATATTAATATAGAAAAAGTCAAAATTGCTGTTACAATTGCTACCCACTGGCTACCATAAATCAGAAGAGTTTCTGCGCCCACTCCAGCAGCCCCAACAACATTTGCAATCGTATTTAGAGTTAATATTGCTGCAAGAGGACGATTGATATTTTCTTTCATAGTTTCAAGGATAGAACCACTATTTCTCTTCTCTTTTATTAACACTGCTATATGTGTATGGGAAATAGATAGAATTATTGACTCTAAAAGAGAACACAAAAAGGAAACACTTAATGCAAGTAAAAAATAAAATACTAGTGCATTCATAATTGAATTACCAACGAATTATTATAAAAAAATAAAAAAAAAGTGAGAGCGGAGAGGCGAGGGGTCAGATTGATCCATTAATGAAATATTTTACAGTTGCAATTTATACCTTTTCCTTCATCATAAAAAGTGAATGTGATAAAAAATATAATTTTTACTTAACTATTTTCATCTATTATCATCTAAATAAAAAAGGAGTATTAATTATGTTAAAATTCAATATTACACTCTTCATCATGATTACATTTTTATATGGCTTATCGCATCCTCAAAATACAACAGCTAAATGGAATCAAAATATTTTCGGGAACTGGACAAAAGTAAAAAAGGGTCCTCCCAATAAATATAAAATCAGGTCAATTAAACCCATTCACTGTAGATTAATAAATCAGAATCAGAGCAGAACATTTTCTTCAGAAACCAGAATAATATCTATGATAAATCAACTATATTCTCTTGATGAAATGAGAATTAATGGCGTTATCACCAATATAGAATACAAAAGGGCGAAGGGTAAGACTATAAAAAATTGGAACAGGCGTTCATCCCGAAAATATGATCAAATTGAAAATGCACTAAGATTATTAACAACCATTCACGAAACCCATGGATTAAATGAACATGAGTATAATCGATTAAATTTTTCTTTTTTAAAATAGAGTAAAATCAAATTTTTCCATTTTTTTTTCTGTTGTAACTTGTTCAATGAAATATTTATCACTTATAGTTATTACATTTTTCCTATTTTGGTCATCAGGTTGCGATTCCAATGGTGCCTCTGGTTGTGGTTCATCCGATAAACCAATATTTTCTTTAGAAGATTTAAATCCTTATTCTGAAACCTATGGTGAGTATATCGGTCCACAAACGTTCAATGACAAAGTAACTTTATATTATTTTCCATTTTCTGAGACCTGAGGCACCTGCAGGAACCGGTTCGGTTCTCTAGATTCGCTTTTTATTGATTATGGTGGACTTAATTCTAATCTTGCAATTATAGGCGTCGGGAAGGATAATGATACTCCTGTCGATGGAATGATACAATATAAAATATTACCCTACGTTAAAGATGATGATGTTAACAGAGTGTGGCAGACCTGGTGCCCGGAAGATAGAGATTTATTCTTTTTAGATAAAAATGGATTTTATAATACTAAAATAAATCTCACATCAGGATTTCCTGAGAATGATATAAAGGAAATAATTGATACTCTTTTATAAATATAAATTTCAGGATAAATTCCTGCCCTAAACCTATGGAAAAAGGATTATGTCGATAGATTTAATAAAAAACAAATTAGAGTCTGCATTCCCCGGAGCTAAAATCACATTGAAAAATACAACATCAATGCATCAAGGCCATGGAAACTGTGGACTCCATTTAAAAACAAAGGTTATTTATAATGGATTCAAAAAGGTTCCTCTCATCGAACGACATCGCATGATTTATGAGGTTTTAAAGAGTGAAATGAATTCTATTATTCACGCATTATCAATTGAGGCTACATATGAGTCCTGAAATGAAAAAAAGAGTAGAAGAAATAACATCATCAGATCGCATATTTTTGATGATAAAAGGTACACCAGAAATGCCTGTATGCGGATTTTCTGCACGTGTCGTACGGGTATTAAGTAGATATGATGTCCATTATTCCTGTATGAATATTTTTGAGGATATAGACCTAACAAATGCCATTAAGGAATATTCAAACTGGCCTACAACACCTCAATTATATGTTGACGGGAAATTGATCGGAGGCTGTGATATCATTGAGGAACTGGATACAAATGGTGAACTGAATTCCATATTAAATTCCTGAAATCTATAGTTTTTGGTATAGCATAAACCGATAGGTTTTCTGTTCTAGATATTCCTGTGCAGTAAGTTGACCGGAGAAATAAATCCGGTTTAGTTTTTTAATCCTTTTTCTGTATTTCCACTTCAATAATTTTGAAAACATAGGATACCGGTTTTTCAAGTAGGAATTAGTCAAGGATTTTAACGGACCACCAAATTGAGTAAGAAAATCATCTAAAATCTGAATTGTGGGTGCAGTTTGTTCTGTCACATCAATATTTGATATTTCCTTAAA
The DNA here is from genome assembly GCA_034408645.1 of Fidelibacterota bacterium. Classification (GTDB taxonomy): domain Bacteria; phylum Fidelibacterota; class Marinisomatia; order Marinisomatales; family AB-629-J13; genus AB-629-J13. The sequence continues at coordinate 4,281 of DASCRE010000103.1, forward strand.
CTTTGATGATTGAATAGCATCCTGAAATTTTGGAAAAGAATGTCCCCCTCTTAGTTCGGTAAAATGGGATGGGTCTTTCTGGAAGAAATCACAAATCAAAATATAACCGTTTGGATTCAGAAGTTGATAACATTTTTCAAGAGATTTGATAATGGGAACATATTGAAAACTCTCCGAAAACAAAATCATATCATAGGTTTTATCCGTTTCTAATTTTTCAAATAATGTTTTATAAATTGTAACTGAACTACCAAGTTTCTTTTCAATTTCCTCATTTAAAAATGAACTGGGAGATACACATTCAACTAGGTGTCCTCGATCGATTAATTTTTTTGCGGTATTCCCTGAACCGCTACCAACATCAAGAATCGATTTTATATTTTCCGGGATTTGCTTTAACAACATTTCAGAGTATGCTTTTTGAGCTTCAGCACAATGGAGTAAGTCTACTGGGACATCTGGTCCCCAATATCCATAATGAAGGTCATCTGATTTTAGAAAAAAACGTCCAATCAAAAGCCCAACTTCCAAACCTATCTCTTTAGAATCTAATTTCTTTTTTTTCATCTTTTAATATCCTATCTCAAAATTTTCTAAAATATCTGAAACCCATTTTTGAACACATGCCAAATTTTTGCTCCTGGACAGGAATAAATAACATCTATGGGTTTCCTAACATCCCATACAATTATATCTGCTTTTTTTCCGATTTCAATGCTACCAACTTGGTCTTCTATACCCAAAGATACGGCACCCTGCCAGGTTGATGCTATCATAGCTTCTTCAATAGTCATATGTAAATATAAACATGCAAGAACAAGAATATATGACATGGATTGGATATGGCTGCTTCCCGGATTGAAATCTGTTGCCAATGCAACAGGGATACCAATTTCAATCATTTTCCTTGCTGGAGCATATTTATTACTTCCTAAAAAAAAGGTTGTACCTGGTAGTAATGTTCCAGTTACATTATTATCATATAAAGCGTGTATACCATTTTCGGATACAGCCATAAGATGATCTGCTGAAACACATTCCAGTTCTCCAGCGAGTTCTGCTGCTCCAAAATCTTTAAATTCATCTGCATGGATCCTAGGAATTAAACCATACTGCCTTCCAGTATTCAAAACCCTTGATGTCTGTTCCAAATTAAAATATCCTTCTTCACAAAATACATCACAATATTTTGCAATTCCCTGTTCTACTACTGCTGGGATCATTTCATCACAAATAAGGTCAACATAACCATCATGATTTCTAGAATATTCAGGTGGAAAAGCATGCGCTCCCATAAAAGTGGGAATAATATCAATCTTATGATTCTTATCCACTTTATGAATTACTTCCAATGATTTTAATTCACTTTCAGTTGATAACCCATATCCAGATTTAGCTTCGACAGTAGTTGTTCCGTTTTGAAGAAACTGATTCATCCTCAAATATACTTTATCAACTAATTCATCAACAGTAGCATTTCTGACACCTTCTATACTAGATTTAATCCCACCTCCTTTATTAGCAATTTCCTGATACGAAATTCCTGATATACGTTGAGCATATTCTTCCTCCCTACCTTGAAAGAAAACAGGGTGTGTATGGGAATCTACGAAGCCTGGAGTAACAAGTCTATTTTCGCAGTCAATAGAATATTTTCCTTTATTAAGAGATGGTCCGATATCTATAATAACATCATCTTTAACTAAGATATCAATATTGTCTTGCTGATGGATACATTTATTTGCGGAATCCCAAGTAAGCAAACACCCTATATTAGTAAAATGAGTGATCAAATAAATTTATTATTTTTTGATTAATGGAATGTTGATACCCCATTTTTTACTGTTGGCAATTGCCTGGTCATATCCTGCATCTGAATGCCTTAATATTCCCATACCTGGATCATTATTTAACACCCGTTCTAAACGAGTTGCCATTTCTTGAGTACCATCAGCAACAATAACTTGTCCTGCATGAATTGCCAGTCCCATTCCGACGCCACCTCCATGGTGAATGGAAACCCAGGTAGCACCACTGGCTGTATTCAAAAGGGCATTCAAAAGTGGCCAATCTGCGACAGCATCCGAACCATCCAACATAGATTCAGTTTCTCTGTAAGGCGATGCAACAGACCCTGTATCTAAATGATCTCTACCAATTACAATAGGGGCTTTAAGTTCTCCATTTGCTACCATCTGATTTATTGCCAACCCCAATTTGGCACGGTCACCATATCCAAGCCAACAAATTCTAGAAGGCAAACCCTGAAATTGAATTTGTTCTCTAGCTTTTAATATCCATCTTTTCAACGGTTCATCCTTTGGAAATAAATCTAAAACCTTTTCATCAGTTTTATATATATCTTTGGGATCACCAGATAATGCCACCCAGCGAAAGGGACCTTTACCATCACAAAAAAGAGGGCGAATATATTCAGGGACAAAACCAGGATAATCAAATGCATTATTAACACCTGCTTTTTTTGCCTGTCCGCGCAAGTTATTTCCATAGTCAAAAGCTATGGATCCCATTTTCTGTAATTTTAATATACCTACACAGTGTTCAGCCATTGCACGGAGACTTTCTTTGATATAAATACGTGGATCTGATTTTCTTAGTTTTATTGCATTTTCATAACTCAACCCATTAGGAATATATCCATCCAACTCATCATGTGCAGAAGTTTGATCCGTTACAATATCCGGGACTATACCCCGGTTCGCAAATTCGGGAATAATATCTGCTGCATTACCTAACAACCCGATTGAAACTGACTCACCCTTAAATATCGAATCTCTAGCAATTGAGAGAGCATCATCAAGAGACTCTGTTGCTACATCAAGGTATTTGGTTTCCAATCGTCTTTGGAGCCTGGATGGGTCAATTTCCACACCAATAAACACTCCGTTATTCATGGTTACAGATAGAGGTTGAGCGCCACCCATTCCACCCAACCCTGAAGATAAAACTAATTTACCTGTGAGATCATCCCTTGAAAAATGTTTTTTCGCAGCAGCGGCAAATGTTTCGTATGTCCCCTGAAGGATTCCCTGCGTTCCAATATAAATCCACGAACCTGCTGTCATTTGTCCGTACATCATGAGTCCTTTTTTATCTAATTCATTAAAATGATCCCAATTAGCCCATTCGGGAACAAGATTAGAGTTAGCAATTAGTACACGTGGTGATGTAACATGGGTAGGCAATATTCCGACCGGTTTTCCAGATTGAATTAATAAGGTTTCATCTTCATTCAATTGCATCAGAGAATCTAAAATGGCTTCAAAACATTCCCAGTTTCTGGCAGCTTTCCCCTTACCCCCATATACTACTAATTCATCAGGATTCTCAGCAACTTCAGGGTCAAGATTATTTTGAATCATACGATATGCTGCTTCAATTTGCCAGTTTTTACACGATAATTTTAATCCTTTTGGAGCAGTAATATATTTTCTCATTATGTCATTAACCTCAAGAATTTTATGTTTTGAAAATTATAATTATAAATATCCCTTTCAATAGCAAGCCAATTTTAGGGTAATGAATGAAAACATCTTGCTCATATTAT
>DASCRE010000104.1:0-1505 GCA_034408645.1 Fidelibacterota bacterium
GTTATTTTTTCATATCGCTTTTCAAAAGATAAACCGGAAAGATTATCAATTCCAACCCTGTTATTTACCGTATCCGCCATATCTGTCATGTCATGACCAAATACCCAATATTTATCTTTAAGTTCTTTAAGTTTTGGGCCATCTTCTGCATACCATAAATCTAAGTCTTCATCTTTTGCTTTTTCGGGATATGTGGTATATGGTATTCCACGTTCAGCCCACCATTCTTTAACAGGACTTCCTTGAACGGAATATGACCCACCTAGAGAATGTCCAATAGCTGCTCTAGCACCTCCTCCTCCTCCCCAAAATCCTTCGGCTGAAGCAAATTCTTTTGCTGCGTTTCCTGCCCATTGTATATTACCTCCGCCACCAAAAGTTTGAAGCCCTGATGCTTTCATTAATGAAGGTATTTCATCACTTTCTTCTGGAGCTTTACTTAGGACTTCTGTTGCTTTTGGAGTTATTGCTCCTCTTATAGTAGATACGGGATTGCTAAAGTAACCCCCTCAGTGAGCCTGTAGATGCCACTTGAAATTCGTCTGGTAATTCATTTATTATTAAATCCCCGGATGCCAGTTTAGTGATACCATCTATAAATGGCTTAACAGAAACAACATCAAAACTTATTTCACCTTCACTTACAGCCTTTTTAATATTATCCTGTACATTTTGTGGAAGTCTATTCAGCATGTTTATCATTTGCTGTTTTTGTGCTTCATTCTCTGGAGCATTTTCCTGAAGAAATTCTATGATATCCTTAGATACTCCTCCTTTCCAATGAAGTATGCCTACTCCTTTCTCTCTATCTGAAAGTATTTTATCTATTCTAACACCATATTCATCGTTTAGGTTGCCTAGTGCACTAGGATTCCATAATAGCCAACCTCCTTCAACACCACCAATCATGTTCCCAAGTTTTTTATTAAACCCATTAGGGTTAAATTCAGCTATTCTTATTGTTGGTTTTTCAACAGGAAGTAGTTGTTTTTTTTCCTGTTCCCGTTTTTTCCACCAGTTTTTAAGATAAGTTCCTGAATCTACTGGAGTTTCGTCTTCTTGTGCTTCTCTGCTCTTTTTTTGTCTATCAACAAATTCAGTTTTCTTTTTTTCATCAATCCGTGCATCTCTAGCTTTTTTTTGCCTATCAACAAATTCGGGTGGAGGTGCTTCACCAGTTTGTGTGGGAAGTGGTACAGTAACTTCCAAAGGTTTATCATAAGATAGCATCGCAGGCATATCTTTTGGCCGTTCTTGTTTGGTTTCTTTTTTTTGTTGATTATTAGTTTGCTGTTGACTACGGTCATTACTAGCTTGATTTGATTGAGAACCATAACCTATATCCCCACCACTTGCTTTTCCTGCACCTTGATATCCTCTACTTCCATAGCCCGGATACACTCTCATTTCTGCGCTGGTCAATTTCAGCGTTAGTTGTCATTTTGAATCCTTTTCCAAAACAGTAATTATTATCTTGTTGTAAGTTAGCTGTTTATAATAATTGT
>DASCRE010000105.1:0-2066 GCA_034408645.1 Fidelibacterota bacterium
TTTGCCCCAAAGAAGTGGATATGATGCAAATCATGCCTGCTGTACGGGAACAAGCTGTATTGGATGGTAATGTTCCAGTAGAGCTTCAGGACATGCTTCAAAATGTAGCAGAATACGGAAATCCTATGGGAGATTCAGCACGGAAACGAGTAAAATGGTTAAAGAAATTTGATGAACCGATTCGAGATTTATCAAAAGAAGATGACCCGCAACCTGTGGATATATTATGGTATGTGAGTGATTATTTTTCATTTCATAGTCGTGGAAATGATGCGGCAAAATCTATGGTACGTGTTTTCAATCGTCTCAATGTTGATTTCGGAATTTTAGGGAAAGAAGAAAAATGTGATGGTGATTCCCAGCGATTGGTTGGTGAAACAGGATTATTTGAAGAACTGGCCGAATATAATGGTACCCAATTCGAAAAATATGAACACAACAAACTTGTAGTGAGTGATCCCCACGCTTATAATGCATTCAAAAATTTCTATCCGAAAGTGACGAAAAAAGAATATAACGTCCAGCATTATACTCAATTTTTATCAGAGAATGTTGATGACCTTAAGCTACTGATGAAACGCCCCTATCCAAATAAAGTCACGTTTCATGACCCCTGTTATCTCGGCCGCCATAATGGAGAATATAATGCACCGCGAACCCTTCTTAATGCAATTCCCGGTATTGAGTTTATGGAAATGTTCCGTTGTAAAGAACAGGGCTACTGTTGCGGTGGTGGCGGCGGTGGAATGTGGTTGGATGGTTTGGTTGCTGACCATACTACAGAACGCTTATCTGAAAATCGAGTGAAAGAAGCCATCGAAGTTGGTGCGGAAGTATTGGCAGTTTGCTGCCCTTATGAAGTCTCTCGTTTCGAAGATGCAGTCAAATCCACAAATAATGACGGAAAATTAGAAATCATAGATATTATTGAAATATTGGATTATTGCATGGGAGACGATGACGCCGAAGCCTAATCTTTTGGCCAAAGAGTTATTGAAGAAAAAATTGAAGAATATTGAAAATGATTATAGTGTGGATTTGCATATTGAAACAGGCGATTGCGGGATGGGAATGCCCGTGATTCGTTCGTGGCAGGCCATGAAAAAATTATCTATAGGCAATGTGCTGCAATTAACAAGTTCCCATCCATGAGCTGTTCCTGATATAGAAGCCTGGTGCAGGTCGACTGGACATAAATTATTAGAGATTGTACAAGATGGACAAACGCGACAATTCTTTGTCCAAAAAATGAAATAGAAAAGGAAATAAAATGAAAATTGCTGTATTGTTAAAACAAGGTCCAGATTTGGTAGAAGACCTGGAAGTGGACGCTTCCGGAAAAGCATTGGATTCGGATGATATAAAATTCAAATTAAACGAGTTTGACGACCATGCTTTGGAAGAAGCGATTTTGTTGAAAGAAAGTGGTGCCGCCGATGAAGTGGTTGCCATGGCTGTGGAAGGCGAAGGCACAGATAAAATGCTTTTTACGGCCATTGCTAAGGGTGCGGATAAAACTGTCAAACTCATAGATGGAAACCCGTCAGACAGTCATCAACTGGGGAAAGCATTTGCCAATGCATTGGGTTCCGAAGGTTATGATATGGTTTTTACTGGCGTTCAATCTGTGGATGATCGTGATGGACAATTGGGACCGATTGTGGCGAGTTATCTGGGCACGCCATGCGTGAGTGTTGTTTCTGGCGTAAGTGTTTCAGGCGGAACAGCAGTAGTCCATAAAGAATATTCTGGTGGTATGATGGGTGAATTTGAAGTGGACATGCCGGCGGTTTTGGGAATTCAAGCTGCGAAGCAGGCACCGCGTTATGCACCAGTGAGCAAAATTCGCCAAGTGCAAGAGACCGCATCTATCGAAGAATTATCCATGGGAGATTTAGGTTCGGGGAGTGGGAGCACCATTGCAAGCATGGCGCCACCGGAAAAAGGTGTTAGCGCTGAAATGCTGGATGATATAGAAGATTTGATTGACGTATTGAAAGAAAAGGGAGCACTCTGATGGGCGACATTCTGGTAATCACTGAACATTTGAAGGGAGAATTCCAGGA
>DASCRE010000106.1:0-3443 GCA_034408645.1 Fidelibacterota bacterium
CAAAATAGCTATAGTTTTGATTTTCCTTGCAGCGGCAGATTATGCCTGGCAAAATTATGACTATGAAAAAAATATTAAGATGACAAAACAGGAAGTCAAAGATGAGCAAAGGCAGGAAAGAGGAAATCCTGAGGTAAAAGGTCGTGTCAAATCTTTACAAAGACAGCTAAGTAGAACTCGAATGATGAATGCTGTTCCTGATGCAACTGTCGTCGTGACAAATCCAACTCATATTGCTGTAGCTCTTCAATATGCTCCAAATGAACCGTCCGATGCTCCTAAAGTACTTGCTAAAGGACAGCGAAAAACTGCCGAAAGAATTAAGTTATTAGCCAAGGAAAATAATATACCCATAATTGAAGATAAACCTTTGGCACGTACTTTGTTCCAAACATTAGAGGTTGGTATGGAGATTCCGCCAATATTCTATCAAGCGGTGGCGGAAGTATTGGCTAAAGTTTTTCAAATGCAGCGAAAAAATCCAAATTTAAAAAATACAATAGCTTATGGCTGAAAATAATAAATCAAAATTTGCTTCCATTATAGGCACAAACAGCAGCACTATGCTTGCTGTAGCAGTCATGCTTATTCTCGGAATTATGTTGCTCCCAATGCCTACGTTCCTTCTAGATATGTTTCTTGTTATGAATATCACAGGGGCATTGGTTATTATCTTTGTTGCTATGTATGTTTTGCGTCCTTTGGAATTTTCTGTTTTTCCAGGATTGCTTCTTATTGTCACACTTTTCAGACTATCCTTGAATGTGGCGACAACCCGATTGATATTAGGGGAGGCTTATGCCGGAGAAATTATTGCTACTTTTGGAGATTTTGTAGTTGGAGGAAATTATATTGTAGGTACAGTAATATTCCTGATATTGGTTATCATTAATTTTGTTGTTATTACAAAAGGTTCTACCCGAATTGCTGAAGTATCTGCTAGATTTACACTAGATGCTATGCCCGGGAAACAGATGGCTATTGATGCAGATTTGAATGCAGGACTGATTGATGATAATCAAGCTAGAGAACGGAGAGATATGATTGCCCGGGAAGCCGATTTTTATGGTTCTATGGATGGTGCGAGTAAATTTGTCCGGGGAGATGCGGTTGCAGGAATCCTTATGACTCTTATTAATATAATTGGTGGATTAGCGATAGGAACTCTCCAACTTGGTATGGGAATTGGGGAAGCTGCTTCCACTTATACACTTTTGACTATTGGTGATGGATTGGTTGCACAGATTCCGGCATTGATTATTTCTACTGCTGCTGGAATTATTGTTACTCGAGCTGCAAGTGAATCAGATTTTGCAGCTGATATTAAATCTCAGATAACCAAACAGCCCAAAGCAGTAATGGTGACTTCTGGAGTTTTAGGTGTTATTGGATTGATGCCAGGAATGCCTTTTTTCCCTTTTGCAGTTATGGCAGGAATTTTAGCTACCATTGCCTTTAGGGCTTCCAAATTTCAATCTGAAGTTTTAGACGTTGAAGAACCTGAACCTGAAGCAGTTATTGAAGAGGAAAAAATCGAATCATTTTTACATCCGGACCCGTTTGAGATAGAGATAGGATATGGTCTTATTCCTTTGGTAGATGCTAATCAGGGAGGGAATCTTCTTGATCGTATTTCAACCATTCGGAAAAGTTTAGCAATTGAATTGGGAATTATTGTTCCCCCCATTCGAATTCGAGATAATATTCAATTAGGATCCAGTGAATATATTTTCAAAATACATGATGTTGAGATAGTTAAAAGTGAAGTGATGTTGGATTATTTCCTTGTGTTAAATCCCGATGACAGTATTGACCTTGCGGGAGTAGATACGACAGAACCTACTTTTGGATTACCTGCCAGATGGATCTCATCCGATCAGAAAGAAAGAGCTGAGGCAGCAGGGCTAACAGTTGTTGAACCGCCAGCTGTCATAGCAACACATTTGATGGAAGTATTAAAAGCAAATGCCTGGAAACTTTTTGACAGGCAGGAAACCCAGCGTATGCTTGATCATTTAAAAGAAACACACAGTGCCGTGGTTGATGGTTTGGTTCCTGATCTGCTACCGTTAGGAATTGTAACTCAGGTCTTGAAAAATTTATTGAAAGAAAAGATTCCGGTAAGAAATCTAGTAATTATTCTGGAAACACTTGCTGATTATGCTGCTGTTACCAAAGATGCAGATACCCTAACAGAATACGTTCGAATTTCTATGGCTGATACAATTACCAATGTATTTAAAAACGGTAAATCTGATATAACGGTGACAACCTTTGACTCCCGATTGGAAGATCAGATTATGGAAATAATCAAAGAAGGGAAAGGGAATTCGCGTAATTTGGGATTGACTCCGGAACAGGTTAGTACCCTATTTAAATCAATTGGAGAAAATATAGAAAAAATGGTTTTGGACAACCGTAGACCAGCCATCTTAGTCTCTCCTCAAATACGACGCTATGTACGGTCTTTTATTGAACCAGTACTTCCCGATGTCTCAGTTTTGTCATTTTCTGAATTAACATCAGATACCGAGCTCAATACAGTAGGCTCAATCAATTATCCTAATGAATCCTGAAACATATTATAGTAAATTGGGCCCAATAGTTTTAAGTTTAAACTGTGAAAAATCGATTGTCATTTAAATTGATCTATTCCTCTAAAATATGGATAAAATACATCCAAGAATGAAAAAAACAACGTCAACTAGACAAAGTAGTTATTTTATTGGTTGTTTTTTTTTCGCTTTAAGAAAATCAATGGAGATTGTCAATGATGAATAATTTAAAGCGATTTTCTCTTTCTGCCTTAAAATTAGATAAAAATCATCCTGAAATATTTGTAGTAACAAGTGGTAAGGGAGGGGTAGGAAAATCTAATATTAGTGTAAATTTAGCTTTACTCATGTCCAGGATGAAAAAAAATGTGTTGGTTATTGATGCAGATATTCATTTGGGCAATGTTGATCTATTAATGGGAATTCGTCCAAAACATTCCATAGCAGATGTGATTACCGGGAAGATAGAATTAAAAGATGTGGTAACTAGAGGACCGGGTGGTATCGATATACTTCCTGCTGGTTCTGCTGTAATTGAAATGTTAGATTTGGAGGAAAAAGTACTACAGAAATTAGATGACGCATTTTCTCAATTTGAGCATAAATATGATACGATAATCGTTGACACTGGTGCTGGGGTGCATCATTCTGTTATGTCTTTTGTTCTTGGTGCAGATAAGATCATTTTGGTTGTTACGCCGGATCCTGCATCTATAGCGGATTCTTACGGTATGGTAAAAGTTATCAGGAATACAAATCTAGATATACCTATCATTATGATATCAAATATGGTTGACCATGAAGAGAATGGAGAATCCATGTTTAAAAAAATGAATTTAATGGTTCAAAGATTTTTGAATAGTTCACTTGTTTATGGAGGATCAATTG
>DASCRE010000107.1:0-6897 GCA_034408645.1 Fidelibacterota bacterium
TATTCCAAATTAATACGAGATTCACTGGTTGTTTGTATTGATCCTCTGCAAAACCCTGATGGGAGAACCCGGTTTTTAGCTCAAATGACTCAATGGAGTGGTGCAATGGTAAATTATGATATTCAGAGTGCACACCATCGGGGGAATTGGCCCCAAGGACGTGGAAATCATTATTTATTTGATTTGAACCGGGACTGGTTCACCCAGGTTCATCCTGAATCAAAGGGAAAAGTTCAGGCAATAATGGATTGGCATCCACAGTTGGTTGTAGATGGACATGAAATGGGCCCATTGGACACCTATTTGTTCAATCCCCCGCGGGAACCGTATAATCCATTTATGCCAGAGTTAATTTATAAATGGTGGAAGATTATGAGTTTAGAACATTCTGCTGCATTTGATCAAAATGGATGGAATTACTATACGCGGGAATGGAATGAGGAATTTTTCCCTGGCTACGGAAGTTCCTGGTCTATCTATACAGGGGCAGTTGGATTGCTTTATGAACAGGCTGGTGTAGATGGTTCGCAGGTCATCCAGGAGGATGGAACGGTACTTACATACAGAGAATCAGTACACCATCAATTCATCAGTTCAATGGCAAATTTGATTACCATAGCAGATAACAGGAAGGATTTGTTAAGAGATTATTATAGCGAAAAATATGAATCTGTGTATACCAAAACCAATCGATTGAAAGCATTTATTTTTCCAAAAGGGGAAAACAAATTTATTGAGAAACAATTTGCAGAAACATTAATTCGGCAAGGGATTGAGGTGGGGCAGACCCTTCAAGTAGAAAAATTGAAGCAGGCAACGAAATCGGATGGCACAAAAAAGAGGAATATCAATATACCAAAAGGGTCAATGCTGGTACGATTAGATCAGCCAAATCATGCCTTGGTAAATGCAATTCTAAGTTTTGACATTCGCTTACAAAATACGTTTTTAGAAACTGAAAGGCGCCAGCGATTGAAACATAGTGAAAGCAGATTGTATGAGACCACTGCTTGGTCACTTCCACTGGCATATGGTTTGGAAGGATATTACACGAGTGATCTGCCACCTATAGTCACGACTAAATATGTGCCATATTCATCAAAGGGGATGGTATTTAATCCTCAACCATCCTTCGGTTATCTGGTTCCAAATTCTGATTACAACAGCTATGTTCTATTAAATGTTTTGTTAGAAAATCATTTAAAAGTATGGACAGCAAACAAACCCTTAACAATAAATGGAAATGACTTTCCTGCCGGTACTTTGTTATTGAGGTTGAATACAAATCCACAACTTACAAGTGATTTTATACAGGCACTGGCTCTGGAGTTTGGTGTAAATATTTATGGTGTAAATACAGGGTTGACAGACTCAGGCCCTGACCTTGGGGGTGGCGAATTTCGTCTTCTTGAGATACCAAAAATCGCATTAGTAGGAGGCCCCCCTACGGGGTATTACAGCTTTGGGGCTGCTTGGCATTTACTAGATTCCAGATTGAATGTTCCTTTTTCCATTTTGGAAACAAGGAACTTTTCGGGAGTAGATTTAAGAAAATACAATGTAATTATTCTTCCTTCTGCCTGGGGGGGAACAGAAGCATATAAACAATATTTTGGTAAAGGAGGGATTGAAAACCTTAAAGGATGGATTGAGGATGGCGGAACAGTTATAGGCATTGGTTCTGGGGCTCATTTTTTTACTGATACGACAGTGGCTATTTCATCGGTGCGACAGAAGAGACAGATATTAAGGAATTTGAACGATTATGAAAAGTATTTAGAGTTTCTCAAATCCATTGAAGATTCTAAAATTGATAGTATGGAAGTTTGGGAAGGTAAAGGACAGATAACTTCAACAAAAAAGCAAGAATCAGAATTTTCTATTAATGAGATTGAAGAAAAAGATAAAATAGCGCGTAAACTTGCCCCGAGAGGGATGTTAATGAAAGCAAATTTGGACAGAGAACATTGGCTTGCTTTTGGATGTGGTACGTATATAACTCCCATGGTGAATACTTCTGTAGCGCTTGTGAGTGATGAGCATGTTGCAACTGTAGCTCGATTTGCAAAAGAAGATAAATTGAGAGTGTCTGGTTTACTGTGGCCTGAAGCACGGGAGCGATGGGCAGAAACAGTATTTTCCACAAGAGAAGAATATGGAAACGGTCAGGTAATTTTGTTTGCAACAGACCCCAATTTCAGGGGATATTTTCATAATACGGAACGTATGTTTTTGAATGCAATATTCCTCGGACCGGGGTTTGGAACTCATAAAGCCATTCAATGGTGATATAAGGCTATCTACATCCCAAATTAATCCGATTTTTCAGAATGGATTAATTATTATTGAAGTATCTTCCTATATTTTTTTGGAACATGTTTTTCTTGCAGAAAATAAAATAACCGGCTACTTTTCAACATGATGTTTCGGTATATTCCTCATTTACTGTTCCACCTTTTATTTCTATCCTCAATAATGGCACAATTTGGGAAAATGCAGGTATCTTTTGACGATCGTTTGTTAAAAGGAAATGAGCGTCAGATTTTATTTGCTCTAGAATCCGAACTAATGCGATTCTATACAAACACTAATTGGGATGATGAGTTTACCGATATATCCATCCCCTTGTCAATTCACATTGTTTTTGAAGGAGTAACTTCAAAGGGATCGGTGCAGACAGTTTTAGCTCAAGCTCTGTTTAGTTCGGGCAGTGACCAGCGTTATTATGACAGCGGCGTTCAATTTATTTATAACAATGTTGGAAGTATTTATTTTGATCCTGTTCTGTTTGATCCTTTGGCAAGTTTTTTAGCTTTTTATGGTTATTTGATATCAGCCTCAGAAATTGACACTTATATCCCCTTGGGAGGCACATCTCATTTTGAAGAGGCTCGAAATATTGCCCTTAGAGGAAATGCTTCCGATTACTCACGAGGCTGGAAAGACCGCCTCAATCTTTGCGATAATCTCTCTGAAAATTTTGGACTAAGGAAAGCCAAATTCGCCTATTATTACGCCATGGAATTAATACAAACCGGGGAAATAGAAAGATCTGTTGAAGAATTAAATAATATGATTACAGGCCTAGATGAAGTTTATGATAGGTATCCCCGGGAACGCTACACAATCTATTTTCTAGCCAATCATGCCAGGGTGTTAGCGGACAAACTTTCTCTTTTAGGTCAGGAGGAAATCCTACAAACACTCAAAGACCTGGACTCTGACAATGCAGCTCTTTATGACTCAGCGTTAGTAACAATCTCACGGTAAGTTTTCTTACATAAAATATAATATGCCAAAACAATACTTCCCCTGAACATATTTTTGATAATATCTCTGTCTTTGACAGATTTTATGTATTTATTTTTCCGTCGTTTTTTTAATATTAAATGAGGGTGCGAAATCAACCAAAAAATAGCCATACCAATAGCGGCCATGTGCTTCCAGTCGAGTTTTGACATGGCATAAAAAAAAGCAATTATATCTAGAGCTATTCGGAGAGGTAAAAAATAAATGGTCAGTGGAATAGAGTAATTGCTGCACAGCATGTACAATGAATTCCGGTGATTGAGATAATATTTTTTTTGGGAATACATGGGAAGAGTGACAGCGTTTTTGTGATATACCTTACTAGATGGTTCTACCAAAACTCCGTAACCCAGCATATGGAATCTCCAGCACAAATCAATTTCTTCCATGTGGGCAAAAAAGGTTTTATCAAACCTCCCTACTTTCTCAAATAGGTTTTTCCGAACCATAATTGCTGTTCCTGAAGCCCAAAAAATATTGTTCACTTTGTTATACTGACCAGTATCAATTTCCTGTTTAAAAAAGATACGGCCCCTCGCAAATGGATAGCACAAAATATCCATATGTCCCCCACAACCACCTGCGTAATCAAAAAGGTTCTGCTGAAAATAATTCAATATTTTTGGTTGTACAGCTGCAATGGATTTATCCTGCTCAAGTTGTGTTACAAGGGGCTCTATCCAATTATGTGCATGCGTAGTATCATTATTCAAAAAAAGTAGATATTTCCCGTTTGCTATGATTGCCCCACGATTACATCCCCCTGCAAATCCTTCATTTGTCTTATTTTCCACTAAATTAACTTCCGGGAAATACTGTTTTATTTTTTCAGAGCTCCCATCTTCTGAAGCATTATCTGTTACAATTATTTCACAATTTTGATAGGATATGTTTTTTAGTGATTCTAAACATTCTTTTAAAATTGGATAGTTATTCCAATGGGGAATAATGATGGAAACGAGCGGATAAGGTTTTGATATTTTCAAAGAAAATATATGGCAGACAGGTTAAACAACCAGAAAAACTTGACTAATTGTTTAGATCATCTAACATTTTACGTGCGGTATTGTCCGTTGGATTTCTTTCAAGCCAATCATTTAAAACCAGTTCGGCTTTCTTGTCATCTCCTACTCCCTGATAAGCTAGTATAAGCGATGATATAATTTCAGGATATACAGTACCCCATTTATTCCACGATTTAGCTGAAACGCTATTTGGGTTTTTCCTGTATGATTCTTCTAGACTTCTATAATGACTATTCATTTCCTCAAATATATTGATAGCTTTGTCATAATCTTTCAATTCCTGTATATAGGTTTGTCCAAATCTAATTTTGTTATCTAGAGAAACTCTCTCCCTAGAAGATAACTTATCTAAAATAGTCCGGAAACGGTCTTTTTCTCCAACTTGACTGTAAATCTGTCCAATCTGATAATATAAATCAATGGATGGGATCGGTATGGTCTTTTCAGGGAGATTCAAGGCCATTTGATCCAGTACTGACAAAACCGCTTTCCTCTCTCTTTCTGCCTCATCTTCTGTAGTTTTAGTTTGTTTCAAATTTTGATATTTAAAATAATGGTGAACGGCTAACTGAAGATAAGCGCTGCGGTAATTTTGGAGGAGTCGAATGATTTGGTCATTAAAATGAACATTTTCATTACCGAGGTTTCGAAAAAGATATCCTGGTTGATATTTGTCAGACCAGCTAAGTGAACCTTGGGATGAAATATTTGATGCTGAAGATACATGAGAAAAATTATTGTGCCACGTGGAATCACCTAATTCCGTCATCAAATAATTATACATTTTTTCCGGTTCTATGTTATCTACCTTATGGTCATTCAATTTAAAGGTGAGTCCTTCCATTGCCAAATAGTTATCCAAACCAATTTTGTTTGAAGGTGAAACCGTTACAGCAAAATAAATAGGATATTTCCATTTGGTATCGTTTATGATTTGCATGATCATCACATCTTGGACCTTTAAAGCTTGTCCGCCATAGGTGGGTTTTACCTTCCAGGTAATTTGTTTTTCAGTCGCATCATAGGGCAATGTAACATTTCTTGTTTTCCAACGGGTTAAATTGGAAGCAAGTGCATTAATTTGTTTATCATCAAGAAAAATAAATTGTTTATCTGGAGGGCGAACATCCCTTAATTGTTTAATATACCATGCGGTATTCAGCAAACTTAAATTGGCAACAGTAACATCTTTTCTGATTCCTTCCACTTCTTGAAGGTACCAAAGTGGAAACGTATCGTTATCTCCATTAGTAAAAATAATTCCGTCAGTTTCACATGATTGGAGCATATTATAACTCATATCCCAAGCGACAAAATTTCCACTACGGTCATGCTCTTTATAATTTGCCCTGAGCATAACAAAGGGAACCAACATAAGTTGAAGTCCAATAATAAAATAAGCAAAATGGTGTCGCCAAGGTTGAGATTTAATGTAAAATAAACATTTTTCCAAAATGGCAGACCCACCAATCCCTACCCATACGGAAAAGGCTAGGAAACTTCCTACGTAAGAATAATCTCTTTCTCGGGGTTGAGGGTTATCCTGATTTAAATAAACTATAATAGCTAAACCAGTCATAAAAAATAATGTAAAAAGAGAAAAAGCCTGTTTTTCATCCCGGTAAAAATGATAAAACATTCCACCTACACCTAAAATTAGTGCAAAAGGAAATCCGAATTGTGTCCAATCAACACCATCCTCTCTTGTGTTTGCTCCAAATGCGGTCACCCTATCATCAGTAGACTCACCTCTACCTGCAAATTGCCATAAAAAATATCGCCAATACATTTTTTTTACTTGATAATTCCAGAAAAACGACCACTGTTTATCTGAATTATAAAGCATGTACTTTTTGTTTTGTGATGCAGAATAGTCCCCATTATTTTTTGGGTATCCCACAACTTCATGTTGAGGAGGTAAACCCTTATATCGTCTCGGGAATCTTCCGACAGCACCATACTGTTCCCGCTCAAGATAAGAAATAGCAGATGCAATGGTTTCCGGATCATTTTCATCAATAACTGGGTCTTGTCCCGACCGAATAAAAATAATGGTATAGCTAGAATATCCAATAAGAATTAAAACAATAGATGTAAAGATAATAGACAGTAATTTTTTTCTCTCCTTAATGGCCCAAATCATTGCTCCAAAAACAATTAAAACCGATATGCAGACACCAGTAAGCCCAATTAAAACTGCCAACTTTGGTAATCCTTTAATTATTCCATTGTGGATCACAAGAAAAGTAAACCCTGTGATACCTGTTGTAATGAGAAAAGTCTTCCAATTAAAAGGTAGTTTTTTAAAATATATAATCAAGGCAATAAACGGTAATGCGAGTAAATTTAATATATGTACCCCGGTAGCAAGTCCCAGTATATACGCAATTATTAAAATGTATCGTTCGTTTCCCGGTTTATCAGCTCGTTCTGCCCAGTGTAGAATAAGCCATGCAACAATAACCGTAAAAAAGGTGCTCATAGCATAGACTTCTGCTTCAACTGCATTAAACCAATGACTATCTGTGAATGCAAAGGTGAGTGATCCAACCAATGCACCACC
>DASCRE010000108.1:0-4907 GCA_034408645.1 Fidelibacterota bacterium
CGAATGTTTTTGAGCGGAATTTATTGCCATTACCATGGAAATCCACTTCCTTGACCTTGTGATGGCTGTTTTCTGTGATCTCCAAATACACCACCCGGTCCAGGACACCCTGTTCACTGCGTATCACCTCCTGAATGATATCCTGCCCCCACACAGCCAAAATCGGGATGAAAAATAAACTATATAAATACTGCCGTTTCATTGTCTGTAAGTATGTTTCCAGAAATTAAGAATTATTTCAGCAAAACCCCAGAGCAGCAGATTATTGCCTTATACTTAAGGTACTAGGGGGTTAGAAGCCTGAAAGCACAGATTGTGCTAATATTACTGAAACTCCAACCCTTATGATTGCTTATATAAAAATTTTACATTGAACTATTTTTTATCAACTTTCCATTCCGGTAGTTTCTCTCATATTCTATACTGCCATCCTCATTCCAAGCTGTCCATTTTCCGTGGGGCACGCCCTTTTTCCATTTCTTTTCACTGGCTTTCTTTCCATCTAAATACCATTCTGTATCCAATCCGTATTTTTTCCCGTTCTGATAGGTTACTTTCATCTTTTCTTTATTATTATCGTACCAGGTAGTAAACAAACCTGCCTCTTTTCCATTCTCAAATGTACCTTCTGATTTTTTATTTCCATTGGAGTACCATTCACTTTGCAGGCCATGTTTTTTATTACTTTTGTAGCTTCTCAGTGATTTCGACTTCCCATCTTCGAAATATTCCCACTCTGTTTTATCCAATATTTTTCCACTTCCAAAGTTTGCTTCAAATGTTTTATTTCCATCTTCATTCCAAATTGTTAATAAACCATCTTCCTTTCCTGCTTTATAGGTACCCTCAGATGCTTTTTTCCCATTCTTGTACCATTCAATATTTAATCCGTCTTTTTTTCCATTTTTATAGATCCTTTCGGATTTGTTCTGCCCGTTCTTGTAATATTGCCATGAATGAACTTCATTTAACTCACCGTTTTTGTATGTATTTTCTAAATTTTTCTTTCCATTATCATACCAGGTAGTATGCAGACCATCTTGTTTTCCATCCTTATAACTTCCTTCCTGCATGATCTGTTTATTCTCATACCAAGAAGTCCATTTCCCAACCCACAGATCATCCTGATATTTGCCTTCTAGTTTCTTATGACCATTTGCGTGCCAATCCGTGAATAATCCATCCTTTTTCCCATTCTTGTAAGTACCTCTAAACATACTGCCATCATTTTCATACCAAACATTCCAGGACCCATGTTTTAACCCATCCTTATAGTTTTCTTCCTCATATTTCTGACCATTCTCATACCATTCTGTGTGCAAGCCCTGTTTTATCCCTTCTGTAAAGTTCCTTTCTGTCTTTTTCTGCTTATTGGGGTGATATTCCCACAATTGATTATTAATTAATTGTCCGTCTACATATGTGCCTTCTGATTTTTTCAGCCCGTTTTCATACCAGGTCGTGAACAGTCCATATTCCTTTCCTTCCTCATAGTTCCCCTTTGATTTCTTCGCGCCGCTGTCGTAACGATGAATGATTTCGCCATTCCATATTTGCCCATTTCTTGTTTCCTTTTGGATATTTCCATCCTGGGCATAGTAGATAATGATATCCTCATTGATGCCAGTTGTATATAATTCTCCGGTAGAATAATATTGAAACGTTTTCTTGTACAGAAGCTGGCTTGAAGAAAATAATTTTTCTTCAATTAACTCTCCTCTTGAATCCCACATATGCCATAACCCATCTTCTCTATCAGCGGAATACAGGCCCCTTGACTGTGGTTTCCCATCTTCATGCCAACTGATGTATACACCATTCCGTTCACCATCCTTATACATTTGTTCTGATTTTTTCGTCCCATTTTCATACCAGGTTGTAAATAATCCATTTTTCTTCCCATCCGTGTAAATCACCTCTGTTTTTTTATTTTCATTCTCAAAATATTCCCATTCGGTATTTTCCAGCAATTTTCCATCACTATATGCACTATCAGATTTCTGAAGGCCATTCTCGTACCATACAGTAAGCAACCCGGTTAATTTCCCCGCTTTATAAACTCCTTCTGTTTTCTTTTGCCCATTTTGATACCACGATATATATTCACCAGATTTTTGGTTATTTTTATAGGACTCAATAAACTTTTTTACACCGGTATCATAAAACCCTTGACGGGCAGTAAGTTCTTCATTGATGTCTTTACCTTCGAAACTGAGAACCAATTTTTTCAATCCATTGTCATGCCTTTCAATAACAATTTCATGTATTTCAGGCTTTTGCGCATAAGAGATAGACCAAAAAAACAAGATTAGGATTTTGACTAAAGAATTTTTCAAAATGGATGGTTCCTTTGTATTATTTTGGAATATAGTATGAGATATTATTAAACTATTTAGAAACTATAACTACGGCACCACTACTCAATTACAAATTTTTAATGCTTATCAATATTTCAATTTCAGTCGCCAATCACATACACCTTTATCACAATTGAAAAGAAAAGCAGTTGCACGATCAGATGGTCTTTCATTTATTCTTCTTTTTTCTTCAATTTCTCTGTTAACTCATTCACCTTCGACAATTTTTCCCATTTATCCCCTTCAACCATACTCAATATCATATTTTTAATGAAATCTTTGTATTCAGGATCTCTGCCTGCACACAGTTTATCGATCAACTGTTCTAATTCTTTTTCTTTCTTTGTCATTAAAGTATCTTGTAGTTACAATTTACGTACAATCACTCTATAAAATACAAAACCCCCACGATGGGGTTGATATAAAAAGGCTCTACGAATGGAACCAACTGTTGAAATATGGGATGAGGGAAGGAAGGAGTGGGTTATAAGTAAGAGTTGATTATTTCTTCACAGAACCATCTTTGTTCCATTCTTTTTTAGAAATTAATTCATCATCCTTGATAGTTCCTTCATACATCTTCTGTCCATTTTCATACCATTCAGTACCTAATCCATCTTCTTTCCCATCCTTGTAAGTTCCTTCAAAACTCTTCTGTCCATTTTCATACCATTCAGTAAATAAGCCATCTTCTTTCCCATCCTTCCAAGTCCCTTCTTCTTCTTTCTGTCCATTTTCATACCATTTAGTAACTAATCCATCTGGTTTTCCATCCTTGTATGTTCCTCTAAAATTCTTCTGTCCATTTTCATACCATTTAGTAACTAATCCATCTTCTTTATCATCCTTGTAAGTTCCTTCTCCCCTCTTCTTTCCATTTTCATACCAATCAGTATTTAATCCATCTAGTTTCCCATTCTTGTAATTATAGTCATATATCTTTTTCCCAGTACTATGAAAATAAGACTTCCATCTACCTTCTCTTTTCCCATTACGTATATTACCTATATAAACTATTTTAGGATTACTTTCTTCACCAAAATAACCATACACCTTACCCGTAATAGGTTTATCGCTAAACTTTACAGTATATAACCCATTATCCATTTTTATGAGGTCATTAGAATTGTATTCTTTTTGACAAAACCCAACTGAAAGAATTAGTAGTGATATTATTAAATAGTTTTTCATCTCAGACAAAATTTACATACAATCACTCGATAAAATAAAAAAACCCCACGGATTAGGTGGGGTTGGAATGGGTTAGGTGGTTTTTATTTAATCACAATTAGAGTTGTCTTGGTTTCCCACATACTCTTCAACACAAGATGGATATGGAGGACAGAGTTGGTTGTTGGTAATATTGAAATAAGAAGAATTACTCCAATCAATATTCAAATCACAGATACTCTCTGGTATTACTCCTGTGAGTTGATTATCATTCAAGATCAAATTAATCAGATTGGTCAGATTTCCTATCCCATGTGGTATCCCTCCCGTGAGTTGATTATTTTCTAAACTTAACTCAGTTAGATTAGTCAAATTACTTATTTCTAGAGGGATTGATCCTATGAGTTGATTATTGTATAAAAACAATCGATTCAGATTGGTCAGATTACCTATCTCAGGTGGAATTGATCCTATGATTTGATTATCCCGTAAATTCAAATAAGTTAGATTGGTTAAATTCCCAATTTCAGATGGTATCATTCTCGTGAGTTGATTACCATATAAAATCAAACGAGTCAGGTTGGTTAGATTCCCAATCTCTGGTGGTATTTCTCTCGTAAATTGATTATTACCTAAATGCAAACCAGTTAGATTTTTCAGATTCCTTATCTCTGATGGTATTTCTCCTGTGATTTGATTATTGTTTAATCCCAAATAACTCAAATTGGTCAGATTTCCTATCTCTGATGGAATAGGACCTGTTAGTTGATTCCAAACTAAATTCAAATAAGTCAGATTGATCAATTTCCCTATCTCTGATGGTATTCCTGTTAGTTGATTACTACCAAAACTCAAATAAGTCAAATTGGTCAGATTTCCTATCTCTGATGGTATCTCTCCCGTAAGTTGATTACCACCTAAATTCAAATAAGTTAGATTGGTCAAATTCCCTATCTCTGATGGTATCAAACCTGTAAGTTGAATATCGAGTAGATATAACGTATCAGTATCTTCTACTGAGTAGGTTACATCCCATAAGGTCACTTCAGTTGGAGTTGTATCTAATACTTCTTCTTGTTGTTCTTTTTGTTCTTCTTCACAAGTAATAAATACAAATAATAATAAAGGGAATAATAGATACAGTTTTTTCATCACAGACGAAATTTACATATAATCAGTCCATATAATAAAAAACCCCACGATGGGTGGGGTTTATATAATTTGATCAATCACCCATCAATACTCACTCAACAGTGACACTTTAAATAACAGAGGGTGGGGAAACTATCTTCCCTTTCTTGTTTTTGAACACATAGTAACTACCCATCATTTTAATCCTACCCAATATTACAGAAAATATCAAGATAGAAAAGTAATACA
>DASCRE010000109.1:0-1631 GCA_034408645.1 Fidelibacterota bacterium
GCCACTTCCTGACCCATTACATTAAAAATAGAGATTGAAATTTTACTCGCAATTGGTAGTGAATATTCAATCGTCGTTGTTGGGTTAAATGGGTTGGGATAGTTTTGACTCAGTTTATAATCCTCAGGTGTAATGAGAACTAAATCTTTCACTGCCAACTCAGAACTGGCTCCTGTCCACTCCATCACACGAAGGAACACGCGGGTTGGATTCGCTCTTACAGAGTCTGTACCAACATAAATGCTATCAGCAACACCTTGGTAGGCCAATACAACTTCACCAAATTTATCTTTATCGATACTACCACCGGCAGCCAATTTATTTACACCACCTATTTGAAGCGTATCTACCGCATAAGTTGTCCGTGTATAACTGGAAGAAGAAAATATATCGGATCCAGTTAAGTCATATTTAGAGAACCCGGTACCATGTCCAACAAAAAATGCAGGATCACCAAAAGCATTATTACTTGCGGCTGCACCCAGTGCATAGACGTTACCTGTATTCGATGTGTTCCATGATGAAGCTAAACTATCAATCGCTGCAAATTCGGATGTTGTAAATGTGGTGGCATCGCCATCAGCGTCACCCACGACATATACAATTCCTTTGTAGAATGCGCCTACGTAGACTTCATCTTTACCGTCTCCATTCATATCAGCGACAGTTGGTGCTAAAGTCCAGTCATCTCTATCTGCAAATTTATAACCTGTATCAGATTGGGCGTAAGCATCGGGACCTGTGGCTTCAATAATGAAACAGGATAAATTATTCCACGCAAAACAAACAGCTTCTTTTTTCCCATCACCATCTGTATCGGCGACTACAGCACCTTGGGGACTTCCACCACCAAATTTATTTTCTCTGACACCATCTTTATCTGTATCCCGAGGTGAAGCTGCAAATTCTTCATTTAATACGGGCGGTGTAATCTCAGAACCAATATCACCACTTACGCCTGCGATGACAAATCGATCTTCCGAGTAAGCTTCATGGGTTGTTGAAGTTGTTCCATAGTTAGGATTAGTTGAACCATTACCCGCATAAATAATTTCATCCCGGCCATCACCGTCGATATCATCGACCGTAAAATGCTCTACTCTAACATATTTTAATGAATCATCGAATGCGGTATGAAGGTTCCGAAACCAAGAAGGTTTCATCCGACCATCTGTGCCTAGGGTTCCATAACCATTATCATTGATCCCATCCCATTCATAAACATATAAACCGGCAGTGGTATCTGTTTGCCAATATCCACTAAAGAAAATGACTTCTCCGAGACCATCGCCATCCGTATCTCCGGTTTGAATCCAACGGGTTCCAGTACCATATTCTGTAAAAGTTGCCGCAGACCAAACATGAACCAATGTATCGCCATAATACCATTCAAATGCATGAACTGTGCCGTTATTTGCATAATCTGTTGCAAAAATTTCAGGCCGACCATCTTGGTCAAGATCAGATCCAGTAATCACGCCACGGGGGCCTGAACTTGTGTTCCATTGGTTTGTGTCTCCCTGAGCTTTGTAAAATAAACTCTGTAAATTAAATGAGTCCTGAGCGAAAAGGACTGTTGATGCGATTAAAACGATTCCACTAACGATTTTTCTCATTTTTCTTTCTCCTTG
>DASCRE010000110.1:0-22065 GCA_034408645.1 Fidelibacterota bacterium
GGAATAATGTGGAAACCAAACCCTATGGCGGATATCCTCAGAACTGGGATATAAAAATATTAAACCTGCTGAAAAACGCACATGACCGGCAGGAAAAGAGTATGACCTGGAACAATGAAGATACATACGATGGAATGACCATTTTTGAGGCGGCGGAAAAAGAAAAAACGCAAAATGGACAATCCAGAGTGTTGGGATATCTGCCAGAAGATGGAGAGTGGACTAAGCCCAATATTGGTGAAGATGTTTCACCACCCAAAACAACCAAAAAAGATAAAATGGGATATATTACCGACCCCATCAAGCTACCTGAGCACAAGAGTTTCTTTTTCTATCTTCAGAGGCTTTGTAATCACTGCAGCTATCCTGCATGTGTAGCGGCCTGTCCACGAAAGGCGATATATAAACGTGATGAGGATGGTGTTGTTCTTATAGATCAGGAACGGTGTCGCGGTTATCGGAAATGCGTTGAAGCCTGTCCCTATAAAAAAGCCATGTATAATGGTCAGACAAAAATTTCAGAAAAGTGCATTGCCTGCTATCCCCGTTTGGAAGGTGAAGATAATCATATTACTCCTGATGGTGTTTCTATTGAAACACGTTGCATGTCATCCTGCGTGGGGAAAATACGGATGCAGGGACTTGTAAAAATGAATCACGATGGTATCTGGGGAAAAGATGAAGAAAATCCCTTGTATTGGATGGTCCAAAAAGAAAAAGTGGCCTTACCTCTCTATCCACAGTTTGGAACAGAACCAAATATATTTTATATCCCTCCCAGATGGGCACCAAGAGCTTATTTAACCCAAATGTTCGGTCCTGGAGTAGAGCAAGCTATCGATAGGTATAGTGCTCCTTCCCGTGAATTAATGGCCATTCTGCAATTGTTCAGAGCTCAGCGGGAGGTGATATACAAATACCAGATAAAAAAGGGGCCAAAAATCTATGAAAAGAAGGTAACCCTGTCAGATGGTTCCAAAACTGCTCTAGAGATATTCAATGATACGGTGATAGGCTATAACGAAAAAGGAAAAGAGTGTGTTCGAACAACGGTAGATGAGCCTATGTATGAACGCCCCGGTATCCACTTCAATTCGATTTAAAATGAAAATTAGTTATAGATCAAATCATATATTGGAAGCTCGTTCAACTTTGTATGGAGTAGTGTCCGCTCTATTTTCGGATCCCGAAAGCGAAAAGTTTTCTATGCTTACGGCTCCCAGATTACAGGAGTGTGTTTTGAATGAATGTTTACAATTGGAAGAGTTGGACGATCAGAAAAAATCAAATTTACTTAGATCGTTCAAAAAGTTGATTGCCAAACTAGAAAAATTAGGATTGGAAAAAATCAAAGATGAATTTGTGGGTGTATTTGGGCATACTCTTTCAAAACAAATTGCCCCCTATGCATTGGAACATTTGAAAAGTGCAGATGTGTTTTTTCGCACACAGAAACTGGCAGACTTGAATGGGTTTTATAAAGCTTTTGGCGTGGAAGTTGAATCTATTGAAAGGGCAGACCATATTTCGACACAAACTGAATTTCTATCTCTCTTACTATTAAAAGAGCTGATGGCGTCCCAAAATGAGTTATGTGATGAAAAAGAAGTATGTGAAACTGCTTTCACCAATTTTCAAAATGATCATTTTTTGGATTGGGTGGTAATGTATGCTGAAAATCTAGCTACACATATTGATGGCGAATTTTACCCATCAGCAGGAAGGTTCTTATGGGAATTTCTTAAAAAAGAAAAAATTGGATTGCAAACTTCGGAAGTATCTCAGTATACCTGATAGAGAACCTGGGTGTTTTAGATAACCCATACGAAATCATCTATTGTTTCACTAATAGATAAAGAATAAAAAATACTATAAAAATAAGGAAATGAGGCTATATGATTGAGCAATTACCAGAAGGGCACATAATTAAAACCATGGTCACAGAACATGAGCATATACTGGAGATGCTTGACGAGCTCCAGAAAATAGCTCATCAACTTTCTCGTGATGACAAGAAAAGTGGCACGATATTTATGGCTCGTGCCAATGAATTGGCTGTCAAAATTGTTGGTGCAGAGCCCCACCATCAGCGGGAAGAAAAGGTCCTCTTTACCGCAATGGAAGAAAAAGGTGTGACCGGGCCCACCCACGTTATGCGCATGGAACATGAAGTTATGCGGGAATTAAAACATGACCTGAAAAGCGAAACGGAAAATTTAGATAAAGATTGGCCTGATCAAGTAGAAAAGGTTTCCCAACTTATTTCGGAGCTGTGCACTACGCTCCGTCAGCATATTGAAAAAGAAAACAATATTTTATACCCCATGGCACTGCAGAGTATTACAGAAACTGTAGAGTGGGAAGAGATGAAAGTAAGGTGCGATGAAATCGGCTATTGTTGTTTTTGCCCATCTAATACATAGAAAAATTAATTATTGGTCCAAGACCAAGATCTTCAGCTGGTTAGGGCAACCATGTTATTTTGTGTAGAACCCTATTATCTTTGAATAGAAAATATTTATCAAAATAAGTTATTTCAACTAAACTATACTATTTTATATATTTAGATTATGTTATCGTCTAATATATTTATTACCAAAAACGGAGAAAAAAATAGTGAATAGTAAAGTAAATTATTGGCTGAAGAAAATAAAATCTAAAGCGAAAAAAATAACATCGACAGCTTGGGGGATTTGGTATATTGACCCACCTAAAGATGTATCATTGGATGGATATAGAATTGATAACGTAATTCAATATACGGATATGGTCATCACCATTTATTTCGGTATCGTAATTCTAGCGCTGATCTTTTTCATTTTCAAATATCGTTCACGACCTGGGCATACGGCTGTCTATGATAAAGGCGACACAAAAAAACATGTTTTGGCTACCATAGCAATGGGGTTGCTGGTTTTCTTTTCTATAGATACTGTTATTGAAGCTATGTCATTCAGGGATTTGAAGGAAGCATTTTGGAATTTCCCTAAAGGCGAAAATGTTGTCAAGGTTGAGGTGATGCCCCAGCAGTTTGCCTGGAATTTTCGTTATCCCGGGAGTGATGAAAAGTTCAATACTGATGATGATGTGGTTCCAGCACAAAACCAAATGCATGTTCCTGTTAATACTCCAATTATCATTCAAATTGCACCTTTTGATGTTATTCATTCTTTTTATATTCCAAATTTCCGTGTTAAACAGGATGCCACACCGGGTATGGTGAACGCTATGTGGTTTCAAGCTACCGAAACCGGAAAATTTGAAATTGCGTGTGCGGAATTGTGCGGTAATGGACACTACAGAATGAGGGGATATTTAACTGTGGAAAGCCAAGAAGATTATGAAAAATGGTTGGCCGATAATACCCCTAAAGAAGATGAAGGAGATGATTGGGATGATTGGGATGAAGAAGTAGATGAAGGTAATCGAGAAATCCCTGAAGAATGGGGCTGGACCTGGAAGGAGGTACGATAATGTCTGAACACCACGAACAAACATTTTGGACAAAATATATTTTTTCGACGGATCATAAAGTTATTGCAAAACAATTTCTATGGATGGGATTATTTTTCTTGGCCTTTGGAGGCTTTCAGGCTCTCCTGATTCGTTGGCAGTTAGCTTACCCGGACCAACCATTGCCCTGGTGGCTATTGGGTAGTTTGTTTTACGAAGGTGGGGTTATGACACCGGACCATTATAATGCGCTTTTTACTATGCATGGAACCATAATGATTTTTTGGGCCATTACACCCATGTTAATAGGTGCTTTCGGAAACTTTGTTATCCCTCTACAAATTGGTGCACCAGATATGGCATTTCCTAAATTGAATATGATTTCCTTTTGGACCATGTTTTTAGCGAGCGTTGTTTTATTAGCTTCCTACTTCCTTCCGGAAGGGACAGCTGCTGGTGGTTGGACTTCCTACCCACCCCTCAGTTCACCCGTTGGAGGTATAGCTGGAGAGGGGCAAACCCTTTGGACACTTGCTCTGACATTGGCAGGGACCTCTACTCTAATGGGCGCTGTAAATTATATTATTACTGTTGTGCGTATGAGAGCTCCCGGGATGACCTATTTTAAGATGCCTTTGTCTGTTTGGGGATTATGGCTGACATCCATCCTGAATGCAATTTTCGTACCGATTATCGCTGCTGGTTTAATTCTACTGTTGTTAGATCGCACCATTGGCACACAGTTTTTTGTTGCAGGTGGATTGGCAACAGTTGAAGGTGGAGATCCATTACTCTATCAGCATGTATTTTGGATTTTTGGACATCCTGAAGTATATATACTAATTCTGCCTGCCTGGGGAATCGTCTCTGACCTGTTATCAGTTTTTTCCCGGAAACCAGCCTTTGGAGCAAGGGTTACAGCAATTTGTATGTGTACAATCGTAGTTTTAAGCTCTATTGTGTGGGGCCACCATATGTATACCACAGGAATGAGCCCGCTACTGGGAAAGGCGTTCATGTTTCTGACACTGCTCATCAGTATCCCATCTTCAATTTTCTTTTTGAACTGGCTGGGAACGATGTGGCGCGGGAATCTGCACTTTGAAACTCCTATGTTGTTTGCTATGGGAGTGCTGTGGGTTTTTGGTTTGGGTGGTCTTACTGGACTATACAATGCTACAGTAACCTCCGATATCTATCTCCATGATACTATGTTTGTAGTAGGTCACTTTCATTATACGATGGCGGCATCCGTATTATTTGGTGGTTTAGCAGCTATTTACTTTTGGTTCCCAAAAATGTTTGGTAAAAAGATGAATCCCCTGCTGGGGAAACTGCATTTTTGGATTTCCTTTATCCCATTGAATTATGTCTTTTTTAATATGATGGTTTTGGGATATGCAGGACAACACCGTAGGCTGTATGATCCAAACGAATATGCATTTTTAGCTCCTATTAATGATTTAAATATCAGTATTACTTTTTTTGCGGTGATCTTGGGTTTTAGTCAATTGATTTTTGCATATAATTTTATCAATTCAATGATAAATGGTGAAAAGGCTGAGGCAAACCCATGGAAAGCGAATACTCTTGAGTGGACATTGGACGGACCTATCCCCCATGGGAATTTTGCCACTACACCTACGGTGTATAATGGCCCACACGAATATAGTAATCCAGCAGTAAAGGACCGGGACTGGATAGCTCAATCCGAGCCAATGCCTACTTAATTGATAAAACCATCTTAAAGATAGAAAAATGAGCACCCAGGTTTTACCAACTAAAGTTAAGACTGATGAATTTACGTCCGTTCTTGGCATGCTGGTTATATTAGGTTCAATCACAATGTTGTTTGTTGCGTTAATTGTGAGCTATTCCATTTTACGGATACAATCCAGTATGTGGATTAAACCTGGAGTGGGTTCAATAGCTTTTATATTGGGTGTTATTAATACAGTCATTTTAATGATTAGCAGTTGGACCTATCATAAAGGTCAGCACTACGGAGTAAAAGGAATCCATCGCAAAGTGAGACAATGGTTAGGCCTAACATTGGGATTGGGAGTTATATTTTTATTAGCTCAACTGAATCTCTGGCGAATTTTGATTGACTCTGGCATGACAGCTCAGTCAAACATTGTTGGCTCTGTATTTTATATGCTGACGGGTGTGCATGGTCTACATATAATTTCTGCTATAGTTGCTCTGTTTTGGGCAATCATCAGATCAACTAGAGTTGTAGCCTCAATAGAGATACGTCCCATTAAACTTGTGGGGCTACTTTGGCATTTCCTTGATTTTCTTTGGATATGTCTATTTGTTTCAATCTTT
This sequence comes from Fidelibacterota bacterium, assembly GCA_034408645.1. Taxonomy (GTDB): domain Bacteria; phylum Fidelibacterota; class Marinisomatia; order Marinisomatales; family AB-629-J13; genus AB-629-J13. The sequence goes on from DASCRE010000110.1 coordinate 5,785, forward strand.
ATCATATGAACAATAATGTAAAAGGAATCAAGAATATGAACGATACAATTGCAATTCGAGATCCATTTGGAAAAGCCACAACCGGTAAACTGGGGATGTGGCTGTTCATTATCATGGATGGTTTATCCTTTGGCGGTTTACTGATTGGAGGGGCGGCATTAAGAGTTGCAGCACCATCATGGCCAAATCCAGGAGAAATATTAAATATCCCTTTAACGGGTTTCAATACATTTTTGTTGATTTGTACGAGTTTCACAATGGTAATGGCTCTGAATTCTTTGGAAAAAAGAAGTCAGTCGGGGTTAAAAAAATATCTAGCTCTAACCATGGTAGGTGGAATTGTATTTTTGGGAATACAGGTCTATGAATACTATCATTTTTTTATGGATGGCTTTATACCTGAAACGAGTATTTATGCTGCTGTGTTCTATTCTACTACGTGTTTCCATGGTTTACATGTTCTTTCAGGTGTCATTTATATTGCCTGCGTTCTTTATGCTGCAAACCAAGGACGTTATACTGCTGATGATACCGACCATATAGAAATACTAGGGCTCTTCTGGCATTTTGTTGATTTAATCTGGATTTTTGTATTTACAGTTATTTATCTAATATAGGAGTAAAGAAATGGATAACGATCAAAAACGAACGTATTTGTATAATGCCATGTGGCTTACAATACTAACTATTATGGAATTAGGTATTAATCACCTAACTACGGAAAAATCAATTCAGGTTTTACTGTTGCTTGCTTTTGCGATAACAAAAATGATATTGGTGGCAACGATATACATGCACCTCCGCTATGAAACAAAAATGCTCCGTCGGATTTTATTTATACCCATACCCGCAGCAATTCTTTTTGGGTGGGCATTGATATACGATCTGCCTTTTAGATGGGCTATTTAATCTGGCCAATTTGTATCTGTTGAAAAAAGAAGAATAAATATTATGCCATCTCAAATAAGGAAGTTTCGCTGGCTGTGGATAGGTGTCTTCATTCTTTTATTTACTGTTCCTTCGGTTGCAGATGCCTGCCCCTATTGTGCTGGTCAGGATAACAAATTTACAGATATTCTCCTCCCTGTCGCTATTTTATTGGGTTCGCCTTTTATTGTGGCGGGTGTTTTTATTATCGTGGTTATAAAAAATAATAAGTCGGAAGAGGGGGACATTTGAAAAAAGAAGGAATTATTGCTTTAGTATGGGTGGTATTGGCTTTTTCTATAGGTATTTTTTTGATTGCCAGAGAAAATGGTTCAAATGTGCAATCAATTTATTATGGACGGTTACCCGATTTTCATTTAACAGATTCTCAAGGAAATGATTTTAATTATGAGGATATTTTAGGTCGTGTATGGGTTGTTCAATTTAGTAATGGGACAATAGTAGAATTACCCAATTTACCCTCCAAAGTAGAAATATTGACTGTCTTCACAAATTTGACCTTTGCTTCAATTGAAAATACTACAGGAAGAATAGTATATAGTGATCCAGCGACAATTCAACGATTAGCAACTGAAGGGTTCCATTTGACAGAAGGACTACTGAAAGAGGATGATTTAATTCCCCTTATTTTAGTAGATAAATCAGGTCAAATCAGAGGTTATTATAAACGTGAAAGAGATAAAGATATAAAAAGATTGGGTCAAGACATCAATTCATTACTGCAAAAATCTTGACAGTAATATTGTCATATATTTCGTATACTTTCCCTCTTTTTAACGCATATAAAATCCCGTTTATGACATCAATCTCTTCTAAAAACCTACGATGGTTTTCCAAAATAATTGTATTTGCTACTCTTTTATTGATATTTGCTGGTGCTCTGGTGAAAAGTTTTGAGGTTGGTCTTTCTGTTCCGGATTGGCCAACAACATATGGTTACCAAATGTTTGCATTTCCATGGGCAGATATGGTCGGTGGTATTTTTTATGAGCATGGCCATCGAATGCTGGCAACATTGGTAGGCGCTCTAACATTGATACTCGGAATTTGGTTAGGCCACAAGGAATCAAGAAATTCAGTAAAATTACTTGGATTTACTGCTTTAGTATTGGTTATTGTTCAGGGATTACTGGGAGGATTAACTGTATTATATTTTTTGCCAACACCTATTTCTTTGCTGCACGGGGTTATTGCCCAGACTTTTTTTTTAGTAGTTATCCTTATCGCATATACATTATCTAAAGAATTTTGTGAAAGGAAGCATGGTAAAGATAAAAACAGTTCACTAGTGATGGTCTTCTTAATTGCTATTTATATGCAATTAATTGTTGGTGCATGGATGCGCCATACAGATTCAGGGTTGGCCATTTATGATTTTCCAACAATGGCGGGTTCTTGGTTGCCAATATTTAATGAGTCTATGCTATCAACAATTAATAGCTGGCGTTTTGATATGGATTTGTCGAACGTTTCATTGTTTCAGGTATTAATTCACTTTATTCATCGTCTTGGAGCATTTTTTATATTATCTTTTATGGTATTAATTCACTTTAAGATGAATAAAAAATCATATCATTATTCGAACACAGTAAAAATAAATTTATATGCATTAGAAATTATAATTGGAGTGCAGATGCTCTTAGGTGCTATAACTATTTGGACTGCAAAAAGTCCATTCATCACTAGTTTCCACGTGATGAATGGTGCAGCCGTTCTAGGGGTCTGTTTTGTTTTATTCTTAAGGTTGTCAGACCTGTCTTTTTTTAGGGGAAAATGAATGTTGCTTTCGAAACAACCAGCTAAAACAGTTCTGGCAGCGTATGTTGAGCTGTTAAAACCTAATATAATGTCCCTTGTTTTAGTTACAACAGTGCTAGGTTATTATTTGGGAGGTGATGGTATTAACTCATGGTTTAATTTAGTAGTGACTCTGATAGGAACTGCATTCACAGCAGGTGGCTCTGGTGCGTTGAACCATTATCTGGAACGTGACACTGACGCTATGATGGAACGAACTAAAAACAGGCCAATTCCTGCAGGAATTATATCACCCAGTAATGCCCTAATGTTTGGAATTTTATTGGTATTGTGCGGCAGTACCTTACTTGTTTGGAAGATAAACACCTTAACCGGGTTTCTATCTATTTTGACTGCTTTCCTCTATATATTGGTTTATACACCCATGAAAAAAATAACATGGTTGAATACTTCTGTCGGCTCTATTCCAGGTGCTATCCCACCTTTAGGAGGCTGGGCTGCCGCTACAGGTCATTTGGATTTTGGTGCTTGGGTTTTATTTTTTATTTTATTTTTATGGCAGCACCCACATTTTTTTGCAATTGCATGGATGTGTCATCAGGATTATGCGAAAGCAGGTTTCAAAATGCTTCCTGTAATGGAAAGAAATGGCACAAGAACAGTTCGACAAATTTTATGGCATTTAACGCTATTAATTCCAACATCAATGTTTCTCTTTATCAATGGGGATTCTGGATGGGTTTATGCAATCGGAATATTTATTTTATCTCTCATATTTACCCTGTCTGCCGTTCCTCTGGTATTCAGAAGAACAAATAAAAATGCCCGATTAATTTTAAAAGCATCTGTATTATATTTACCTGCTTTTTTGGTTTTAATTATAATTGACAAAATGTATTTTCATATGTTTTAAATTCCCGACAATCATTTTATTAATTAAATGCTAAATTTATTTTCAGAGACCATCAAACATACCATTCAGGCCATGATTTACTTGGCATCGCATGACAATCAGAGGGTAATGGTCAGTCAAATTGCCGAGTTTTATGATATTCCAAAATTTTATTTGGCCAAATTGATGCAGACCTTAACCAAGCACCATCTCGTTAAATCTACTCGAGGGAGAACTGGTGGTGTTAAGCTAAATAAGCCGGCAAAGGATATTCGTATTATTGATATCATTCGAGCTATAGATGGACCCACTCCTGAAAAAGAAATGTGTGTTTTTGGGTTGGATATTTGTTCCGATTCTGTTCCCTGTCCTGTCCATGATACATGGAAAGAAACGAAAGAACTCATCAAAAATAAGTTATATCGTCAAGATCTTGAACATCTTTCCATTGAACTTGATAAAAAACACAAACTATTAGGCACAGATTAAGTCTTTCCTGTTACCACAGAATAACCAATAATACTCCCTCCCCCTTTTTTATAAATGCGAGGGCTATTTAATAACACTATGTTATTGATCTGAGCATAGGCTCACCAACCAAGACTTGCCCAATAATCGTTCTTTATCAATTCCGATTGTTTTTGACCCAATCCAAAATCATGTTTCATCTCTGACAATATCAATAAATGTCTTGGCCCCTCTCCGAAGGGTTCGCTCCTGGGTAGTATGATTAACTTCGAAAAGCCCAAATTTCATATCATAGCCGAATGACCATTCAAAATTATCAATAAGACTCCAATAAAAATAACCCCTGATATCAAACCCATTTTCAATAGCCTTAGAAACAGCATACAGATATCGTTTAATATATAATTCTCTTCTATTATCCTCTGAATCAGCCACACCGTTTTCGGTAATTATAATGGGCACACCTAGACTGGACACATCTTCTATGGCCCTGTATATTCCTTCACCGTAAATCGTATATGGCATATCAGTTAAAATATCTTCATCTGGATATTGCATTGTAAAGGGTTCCTCTACAGAAAACTGCATTTTTAGGTGATTGTGGGAATAATAATTCAGCCCAAAAAAATCGATTGAACCTATTGCTCCGGGATTCTCATGATAAATCCATGCCAGACCGGGAATACGTATCTTAAAAATTCCGGTACGTAAGAATTCAATGGTAGAGTCATTGAAAAAATGATTAACTGCACTTGATATGAGCCAATCCAAGAGGTGCCATCTTCGCCACGGATCAAACTGATTAATATTTTTAACCAAACCTATTTTTACCCTGGAGCCATTTTCCATTTTTTTAAGGGTATGATACACCTGTACGTGGGCTTCTAAAAAATTTTTTAACACCACGGCAGAAAGATCAGAATCTTTTTTCCCAGGGGGAAATCTCCCACTAAAATACCCCTGAGTGGCCACCACCGCTGGTTCATTTATGGTACACCAGTAATCTACCTTGCCAGAATATTCTTCAAACACCCGCTCACAGAAAGAAATAAAAATATTGATGTTCTCTTCTTTTTCAAAAGCACCCAACCTGTCAAACCAGATAGGATGGGTAAAGTGTTGAAGAGTTAGTACAGGTGTGATATTATTCTCGATAAGTGTATCAATCATTTTCGAGTAATGGTCGAGAACATCTACATCAAAGGTTTCTTGCTTCGGCTGTATCTTGCTCCATTCCACGGAAAAACGGTAATGGGTCACCCCCAGCTCCCTAATGAGTTTTATATCTTCTGGATAGCGGTTCCAGTGATCGCAGGCAATGCCCGACTGTTGATTATCCTTAATATTGGGTTGGCCACCATCTTTTGTGCCTTTTTCAAACTCAGACCAGTTGTTTGTACAGTTACCCTCCACCTGATGGGCCGCCGTAGCAGTGCCCCAAATGAACGATTGCGGAAATGAAATTTTATCGGTTGAAATGTTATCCCAATTCCAGCGCATTTCAGGATATTTAAAATGAAAATATGAAATTGCAATTACATATAGTCCTATAACAATATAAAAAATTCCAATTGTCAATTTATTCTCCCCTATTTTCTTTCGGAAATGTCCAGAACATCAATAAAATTAAACAGCCGCAAATAAACCAGAAGGCATTGGCAATATTAAAGGCTATGTTCCGCCCAAGATAAAAGATTAAAATATTCCCGATGATAAATGGTCCGAACCCCCTGCCCAAGTCATCAGCAAAATTATATAAGGAAAATACCGTTCCTCGGCTGAATGGGCTATTCACATTCATTAGGATGGCTTTCATATTGGGAGCCGTCATGGCAATGAGAAGCCCCGTACAGGCGGCATAGACAATTAGCATGGTTTCATTCTGATTGGTATGCATGGGAGCATTGATTAAAAAGGCTGTAGGGACAACACCCAGTATGGTTGACATGCCGCAGAAAAGGGGTAGGTACTTTGGGTTTTTCTTATAGAGTTTATTACCAACAAAACCGCCAATAAGTGAACTTATAAGTGCCATCCCACCGACAAGAGTGATTACCAGTGTGGCGGTGGGCCTTAAATAGCCTTTATCTACCACAAAATAATCAATTATAAATATGGAAAATACCCCCCATGGGATAGTGCCAAATATCCCCTGCAAAAACACCAACAGGTTGGTCTTGATCTTAAATAAAGATAAAAAATCCTTGAAGTCTGAAATCCTGAAACTTTTAACATTTTGGTCCATCTGCCCCCGCTTGGGTTCTTTTACTGTTAATAAAAATACAGTCCCCAGGAAAAAATTTGGGACTGCAAATAAGATGAAGGGGATTCTCCAGCCAAAGCTGTCACCCATCATACCCGCAGCCAGCTGACCGATTGCAATACCCATGCCGGAAGCCAAACCAACAAGTGTAACCACTTTTATTCGTTCATTGGCAGAGTAGAGATCCCCTAGAAGGGAATAGGTCAGGGGAATAATCCCGCCAATGCCAATACCAGTTAATACTCGCATGATAAAAAACTCAGTATAGGTATCTGCAAAACCGGATAATAAGCAGGGGATTTCACCAATAAATACAATGAGGGCGAAGAGATATTTCCGGGACATAAGATCGGTACAATAGCCAATAAGTAGCGCAACACTCCCCCCAAGTATCCAGAAGACTAGTGGAATAAGGCCCCCCAGATACTGATCCTTTACATCTGTTATGTCAAAATCCTCTGCAATTAATGTGAGGTTGGGACCCATGAGATTCTGGTCCGCAAACATAAAAAAGGAAATGAGCCCAATCTGGAGTGTTATGAAAAATCGTTTATTCATATTTTGGTGGGCTATCTTACTTTATTAATTCAAACGACCCTACCTTAAATCGCCCCTCAGCAATTTCACCTTGCACTCGTGCAGTGCGGACTGTACTGCAGAGTCCATTATCCGCATGTGCATCACCGTGGTAATCAATATTGGTATTATCAACAAAATATGATTTTCCATTCATTCGCACAGCTAAATCACAGCCTGATTTTTCTGTCATGTTAAACTGACACTGCCCACATGCGGCATCTACTATTTGGATTTTAGTCTCCTTTGTACATGAAGGTAGAAGCACCATTAATACGACAAGGCAATAAAACTTATTCACAGGAGCAACCTACTTCAACAGCACCATCTTCTTAGTCTGCACAAACTCTCCAGCCTGTATCTGGTAGAGGTAGACTCCTGCACTCACAGGTCTGCCCATAGAGTCTGTGGCATCCCACTGGATTGATTTGAATCCTGGTTGTTGAGTAGTGTTCATCAATTGGGCTATTTCCCTGCCAAGCATATCAAAGACTGTAAGAACGACTAAGGCATCTGATGGTAGGTCATACCTTAAAGTCGTAATAGGATTGAAGGGATTGGGGAAGTTCTGATGGAGTGTAAAGGTAGCAGGTACTATTGCCATAAGTTCTAATGTAAATTTTTCCGCCGATGGGACTACGAGTTCACCTGAGCCTTCTAAAATGTACTCTTCACTGTTTGTAGCAGTTAGCACCCAGTTGTGATACTCTCCAGTATTGAGTGTGATTTTATATGCAATAGTGAGGGTCTCAGTTGTAGGCATTACTTCAACTTCTCCATAGTCTTTAACAAGTCTCCAGCCATCCTTGAACCGCACATCAAAGGCTCCTTCGGGAGGTTTAGGAGGCAGGCTGTAGCTTAGTTTTTCACTGTCTGACAGCTCTAATCCAAAATATAACTTGGAACCGTTTATACTTAGGGTGTTAGCTTTACCATGGAGGCTGAAGTTGTGCGGAGTACTCCTTGGCAATACATCACTGGTCAAGGTGATCTCTCCTTCTTGAAACGTCCTCATCCAATACCCTTCCCCAGGCATTATTATTTCTGATTCTGAATAGGCATCAGAAAACCCGAATAGTGTGCTGGGCACCATAATGCTATCCGGATCAAGTATAGAATAGACGGAAACAGGCTCTGAAATGCCTGAAATTAAATTCCAGTCACTGGCTAGGGAGAGGGTCAGTTCATTTATGGGAGAACCAGAAAGCGTAGTGTTTCCGCTGTTGGGAAATAGTAGCCAGTAGCCTTCTCCCGGCGTAAGCTCGGATTGGGACATATATCCTCCGTTATATGAGTACAGCGTTTCTCCAACTGATTCAGGAAACATGATATCACAGGAAGCGTCCTCTACGGCAAGAGGCAATCCAACCAAATTCCATCCATCAACATAAGATACTATTGTTCCTGAGATAAGGCTGTGTCTGATTATAACTCGTGTAAATGAAGGAGAGAAACTATAGCTGTCTATTTCATTCATATTAATAGAAAAATATTCTCCATCAAAGGGATCGGATAATATAAAGATTCCTTCAGCCAGTTCATCTGTATCCCATGACAGTGTAATTGAATCGGTTTCGTTTTCCGGCTGGAAGTCCACTGCCCATTCTGTAACCTCTCCAATAGCAGGCACAGGGCGCATATCTATAAAAAATCTGTCATTTATAATTGGATTATAAATCGCAGCATCCCACGTGGGTGGTGGCGGCGGAGGTGGGGCATATCGGTCTATCCAGTGGTCATATCCATCAGTTGCCTCTGGGAACATACCAATCTTTAAATATACTGGCCACGAAGCGGAAGCAGTCAGTGTGATGAACGGAGGCATGGTAAACGGTGCAGTTGATTCAATTCTTTCAGGTGTTCCGTTTAATTGGCCATTGTTATTTCCGGATGTTGCATCAAAGACTGTTTCCCCCTCATCCTCGTCAAACCTCCAATAGCTTACCAACCCTTCTGAATCAGGGTCAATTCCATCAAACATATCTGCCTGAATCTCCGCAACATCTCGGGCGTTATCCCATACCCTCACTTCGTCAAACACTCCATTAAAATAAATGTTGTTGTGCAAAGAAGCACCCAGTAATAAAATTGCGTCACCTATTTCTACCATCGTACTTCCGCATGTTTGATCAATATACACATTACCATCCAGATATGCTGATACATCTCCGGAGGAGAATGTCACAGCAATGTGGTGCCAATCTCCCGGTTGTATTTCTCCTTCACCAAGGACCAGCACATTGTTTCCACAGGGGTTTTCCAGATAAACCTCAACATTCCCATCGGATCTTATATTGATAGAAAAATTTCCGTTTCCAGAATCTTCAACATGTGAAACAATTACATCATATTCGGAATCCATACCTGAAGCATCAGGATAGACCCAAACAGAAAATGTAAATGCACTAGATCCTTCATCAAAAACACCACCCAGATCATCCTCAATAATTTCTATGTAATCATCCTCACCATCAAAGTCTATAGCATAACCAGGACCATAAAAAATATAGGTACAGCTTCCGTCTTCAAAAATATTATCAGAATCATAATTGTCTGCCTCTAAATCGGTGCAGCCCGTACAAATTGAATTATCTCCCTCACAGACTCCACACTCATCAAACCCTCCGCTCTCAGCATTGGGATTGTCCGACCCTACACCTATATATCCTTCACAGGCAGAAGGACCCGCATATCCCTCATAATCTTCTTCGGTACAGATTGGAGTCCACTCCCCGCATTGACCGTTGCAGTCAAGATATATATTTGAACCGTCACAAACACCACAATCATCAGCAGGGGCAGAGCAGGCTTCAATGACCACTTCTGCCACAAACGGATCACTCACAAGGCCGGCACTGCTGGTGACCACCAGACTTACCTGATAGGTTCCAGGTGATGAATAATAATAGCTTGGGGAAGGTTCATCTGAGGTATTACCATCTCCGAAATCCCATGACCAATCGGCCAGATCAACAAAATAGCCAACCATAGAAAGATCACTAAAAAAGACTGTATAATTATCAATTTCAAAATCAAAAAGTGCTGTTGGTTCTTCAAAAAGTGCCGTTGTTATCAATAGCGCAGAACTATCTTCCAACTCAGATGCAGCAGGAGCATAGTCGTTATTGAAAGTATACTCAAGGCCATCGTTGCTCATATGGTTTTCTATTCCAATGGTGCTGTATCCACCATGGATGGGCGTACCTCCAATGTAATTACCATAAGAGGTATTGTTAAATATCTTATATTGAATCTTAATATTTCCATCACCATATGGTGGTACTTGAGAGTCGTACAGAATCACCTGGAATGACTCCACCGAATTCATATTTTGGGTGCGCATATCCGACCACTCAATGATCACATAATGACTATCAGGATCAAAATATTGAATTACATCACCGCCATAGGCTGTCTTCAAATCATCCCAAAAAGCAGCGATCATGGGTGAAGGACCACCGGCTCCGGGAATAGGATAATTTCGAAACGATTCCATGTCTGAGTCACCCATGGCGATCCAGCCATTAGAGTTGACAGTGATACGTCCGTAATCAATACCATAAAACCGAAAAGTGAAAGGAAGATCAACTATCTCTGATGAATTAGAGAAAATTCCATTTCCGCTATCGGATATATTCAGATCTGTACCATCTCCTCCATATACAGGATCGATCTCTATCCAATCGTATTCCAAAGCGATATCATACTCCGTATCGGTCATATCATAGATATAATATCCATAGGTATCCGGACCCATGGGGTCAGACTCAGATACTTCACCCACCTGCAGAGTAAGGGTTTGCCGGTTATCATAGCCGTCATCATTGTAAAAGCGCACTGAAAGAGGGATCAAGGTCCCGTTAACCAGATCATTTCCAGCAGAAACAGTAAAACAGTCAAAACACACCAAAGTCTCATTGGGTTCAATAGTCCCCCATGACCCCTCACCATCTGTTACCTCAAGCAAGTCCCCTTCATAGTTCAATTCAGCCATAACATTTTCTACAGAGATAGAACCAGCATTCTGAACTGACACAGGGATCTCCGCTGTCTGGTTCTTTTCTATAAAACCAATGGATCTAATCTGCAAATAACCACTTTTTGCCTGTAGGGGAACAGCACCGATCCACTCCTCTCCTGTATCATCCGTAATATGAATTCTTAGTTCCAAGTCTTCCTCGTCAATGGAAGACGGATCAAGAAGCAGTGTGAAACCACCGCCAAATGAGGACTGCCCAGACCAAATGGTGCCGTAATAGGAAATATTGTCAACCAGGGTAACAGAAGGAGATGTGGACTCAAGAACTGCCTGGACATCTGTAACATCCACCATACCAAAATTCTTTAAGGGGATATGAAGTTCTATTGTCTCTCCCGGATTCAATATCCCATTGCCTCCATCACCATCATCAACACTCAATGACTGAGAAGGATCAATGTTAATCAATTTTCCATCTGTTGAGATCTCAAAGGTACCGGTATAGGGAATCACATTTCGTTTTGTGATCGTAATATCCACTTCACCTCCGTAACTGTAATCAAGGTCAAACGTTACGTTTCCGTTCTCATCTGTAAAACCATTGAGAAATATTTCATCATTATCTTTTAAAAGGGTGACCATGGCCCCTTCAACATAGGTGCCGTTAGGACCGTTCACAGTGACATCAAAGAAATTGGTGCCAAAAGGTATTTCTGTTTCAAATTGTGCATCGATATTATCAGGAGTATCTGTCCACAGATGTGTTGCAGGATCACCCATTAAGTTATTCCATTGAGTGAACGAATTAACCCAGTTGTAGGGATTGGTGGGATAGGCATTGAAAAGAGTCAACTTCCCATGGGTAAGGGCTCCCCCTACAGTTTCAATATTCTTTGCAAATATCCCATCATAAATTCCCATATTAATAATGTTATTGAATAAGGTATGTGTGTTCCATGTTGCAGTACCTATTCCTGCTATTCCGCCCTTGGGATTTGAGACTGTACCGGCTCGTAAGAACTTTTCGGACATACTAGTGTGATCCTGTGAAAAAGATCCTGTTCCGCATGTTATTATAGTAGCTAAGGGGAGTCTGTAACCATTATTAGCGGCATCAATATTCCCATTATCAAATCCGCTTACACCAGCAATACCACGATAATTAAAATAAAGGACCCCCTCATTCAACTGGCTCTGCATCCAGCTTGACCAACCTCCTCCTGATATTTTAAGTCGAACATCTTCAAAGTCATATATATTTAATATTTCAGCAATATACTCGTTTGTGATCACGGTTGAATAGCCGGACGACGTACTTGGATCACCGGTTAGAGCTGCTTTTTCAAAGTATGAAAGCATAGAGGATGCATAGGTTCCCTTCTCATAGTTCAATACCTTATTGACAACAATAGCCAGGTCAGTTGTGGAACGTATAGAGATTCTCCCTATTATTATCTCAGGAAACAGGTCGTTTCCATTCAGTTGAGTGTAAGGATGATCACCTTCACACTGACCTCCATAGTCATTGTGACCCCAACACTCATAAAAAGTAGGAACACTGTAGGAGCCACCTACATCACCCACAAAAGCAACATACTCTGGTGGAGGATCAAAATTGTTGTAAGCATTCTGGATATAATTTTTAATAGAGCTGGAAGAGCTGCCCGTCTCACTCAAATTAGCTGTGTACACAACATATCCCCGCTGATGCCTCCACTCTACCAACTGCTGAAAACTGGAGTTGTTCTCTGAACTCCCACCGCATATATACAGTATGGCAGGATCCTGAAACTCCGTGTCCCTGTCCCGCTCAACATAGTTCAACACCAACGTAGAATACATACTCTCAAATACCCTGGACGGAAGTCTCTCTGACATCCCTCCATCATCCCTCTCTCCTGACTCTACTACCTCTATCTCTATCGCATCTATCACTTCCAATGTCTGTTGAGACGGATGGTAACGATATGGAACCACACTGATGTTCAATAAATTTAGGTCACGCATGACCAGCCTCTCTGATACCTCAAGAATAGACTCAGGATAAACAGCATTCCTTTCATAAAAGGATGTATCCATGTATTTGATCACTCCGGGGGCTTCGGTCTTATCCTTATTCTGGAAAGGAAATATCCTTATGTCAGATATGGTGTGAGAGGACACGATATTAAAAGAGACTGTGTATTCCTTGTTTGACTCCACCTGGATCAGTGTGGAGAACAGTGGAAGCTCCGGTTGTCCGTAGTCTGTGGTTGTCCCTCCTGTTGAGGGAATTAGTTTTGTGTAGTCCCCCTGTGACTCAAATGTCACATCCTCATGGGTGAACTGGATCAATGTCTTGTCCAGATCACTCTCCTGAAGTGTGAACTGGGCACATAAAAAACTGAATAAAAATAGGCCAGCGATCGTTTGTGTTGTTTGTTTAATCATTATAATATCAGAAATAATTAGTGGTATGTCTTCAAATGATATGAGATATCTTATAGATTATATTATAGCCTATAGCCAGTTTTTTTACAAAGCGCTAGGTAATGAAATAATTATTTTTCCATGACTATTTCTTGATTCCATTAACTCATGTGCTTTTGATAACTCATCGAATTCAAATCTATGCCCTATAATCGGTTTAATCCCATGTTTTATTGTGAATGTAACTAGTTCATCCCAAACTTCCCTCAACAGTGTTCCATTGTTAAGTAAATATCCCAAATGAGTGGCTAATAAACCTGTTGATGATTCTGCGAGGTCAGATACCTTCGCACGGGGGATATCTTTCCAGGTTTTTACCCATGAGATTGGATTCATTTTCTTCAAATTCAAACTTGCAAACCCTACCACTACTGTTCTTCCAAAAGGACTCAATAGTTTCATACTCTTTTTAAATACATCTCCTCCAACAACTTCCAAAACGACATCAACGCCCTTATTATCTGTTTTACGCTTTATCACTTCTTCAAAATCTTTATGAAAATAATTAATTGCTAAATCGATTCCGAGATCATTCAGCATTTCTATTTTTTTATTTTTACTTGCAGTTCCAATAACATAACACCCAATTTTTTTTGCTATCTGAACTGCTGCGGTACCTACACCGCCTGCGGCAGCATGAATAAGAACAGTATCATTGGATTTTAACCTCGCTATTTTCATCAATGCCACCCATGCAGTTAAGTAATTTACCGGGAAGGCTGTATTTTCATCATCAGAAAATGAGATTATTGGAGGGAGAGCTTGTCTCTCTGGTATTACTATTTTTTCAGCATAGGTCCCATACTGACAACCAACAATTACCTTTTCCCCTACTTTTTTGTTTTTAACAGATTCACCAATCATGTCTACGGTGCCAACGGCTTCCATCCCAAGTGTATATGGGAGTTTAGGTGCCCAACCATACAATCCCTTCCTTGATTGTACTTCTGCATAGTTTAACCCCAATTTCTCTATTTTAACTCTTATCTCTTCTGTACCAGGAACCGGCTCTGGGGAATCCTCAATGTTTAACACATTGGGGGCACCATATTTTCTTAAAATATAACTTTTCATTTTAATTTTATTAACAATATTTGAATTTATCCCATCTCCATCATTCATTACTTAATAAATCACTTGTTCTTGACCAATCCTTAAAATTTACTTTTTGGTTCCTTAAATTAAATAATATATGTAACTTAGAAAAAATATAGTATAAAATAATGACAAAGAAAGTTTTCCTATCCATTCTTTTTATTTCCTTTTCCTTTAGCCAAAACTATTCTCTGAATTTTGATGGGGAGTCTGACTACGTCGAAGTCACTAATGAGTCTGCCATGATAGCGAACGCTGATCAGATAACACTGAGCGGATGGATATATCCACGAGGCCCAAATGCTGACTCATATACTCAGTTTGATGGATTTTTTGGTTTTAGGAATAATGAAGATGCTGATTTTTATTTATTACAGCTTGGTAATTACAAGGTAGAAGGTCGGTTAAAAGTATCTGGTGGTGGAGAATTTACTATAGTCACCTCCGAAAACTCCATTAGCTCAGAAATCTGGCATCACCTTGCCTTGACCTATGATGGAGACAATATAATTTTGTATATAGATGGTATTGAAGAAGGATCAGCAGAAGCATCTGGGCAGATCACCAATGAATTTGTATCCTTTGTAATTGGTAGGCTGGTGTGGCAAACCACAAACTTTGACCTAGATGGCCAGGTGGACGAAGTAAGTCTTTGGAACCTTGCTTTGACTGACCAACAGATACAGGATTATATGTTTGCAGATTTATCCGGAGAAGAAGGGTTGGTTGGATATTGGAAATTAAATGAAGGAGTTGGGACAACTGCCTATGATTCAAGCGATCAAGGGAACAATGGTCAAATCTATGGAGCGATGTGGAGTACAGATACACCTGGCCCATCAACTTCAACGGTAAATATAAGTTATAATGATGGTTGGAATCTGGTGGGATTGCCCCTAAGTGTGGATGATACGGGTTATTTATCTCTTTTCCCTGAAGCAATTTCCGGTACGCTGTATTCGTTTGATGGAGGATATATATCTGAAAACGATCTCCTTGAGGGAGTCGGTTATTGGCTACGGTTTCCTGAATCTGTTTCAATTGATATTACTGGTGTCCCAATTAATGAGATTACAATTTCATTGAGTGATGGTTGGAATATCATTACGGGCATTTCTGTGGTCACAGATGTTAACGATATTCAGGATTCAGGAGGGATAATAGTCAGTGGCACATTTTATGATTTTGATTCCGGTTATGGGCAGGTAGAAGAATTAGTCCCTGGTCATGGGTACTGGGTTCGAACTTCCGGTGCTGGGGAAATCATGATTAACCCGTAAATTGGGAGATTATAAAAATAAGTTTTAGAACGCTAACTATTTTTTATTGTAAGGAGGCAGCAATGAAATATTTTCTTTCACTACCTATTATTTTTTCTATTTGCTTAGGTCAGTGGTCTTCCTCACCAGATGATCCATTATGGCTGGGAGATGGGGTGCAGGCTCAGGTAAGGGCTACCTCAGATGGAGGGGCATATGTAGCCTGGTTGAGCGATGGAAATTATCACGTTTACCTACAGCACTTGAATTCTGAGGGTGAACCTCAGTGGGGCGACGGTGGAATGGTTGTGAGTGATCAGCCTAATTCATCCTGGATCGCAGTGCACCATATGAATCTTGCTGTTGATGGGGATGATAATGCTATCATTTCAACATTGGATACCCGCACCGGTATTTGGCAGGTGTATGCCTACAAGATTGCTCTAGATGGTTCCATGCCCTGGGGAAATGATGGTCTGGCCCTTTCAGTTTCAGGGAGCGATAATATATCGCCCCGATTGACAGTACTCTCAGACAACAGTATAGCCGTTGCCTGGTGTCAAAATTATATGAC
>DASCRE010000111.1:0-2279 GCA_034408645.1 Fidelibacterota bacterium
GCGAATACAGATGATTTCTGAAAACGGTACATTGGAGTGGGGAGACGGTGGCATTCATATTGTAGATGGCTCCGGTGACCTGTTAAACCCTATTCCCTTAACAGTGAATGGAACCAATGTCCTTCTGCAATGGAACCATCAGTCAGGTCCTTTTTGGGCACCTGACAGTAAGCTGTACCTACAGACATATAACAGTTCTGGAACTGAGCTCTGGGATTCACCGGTTGTAGCAGTTGGGCCTGTGGTATTTCCCACGGGAAACTACTTTCAGGAATCTGTGGGAGATGGTGGGGGAGGTAGCTTTAGTGCGTGGACTGAAATGTCAGGATCAAACCAGTCTGCTGTTGCACAACGCATCAGCGATGCCGGTGAAATAGTTTGGGGAGATGGCGTAGACTTTTCCACAAATGCTAGTCATTTTCGTACCAATCCACGTACAGCCGTATCTGAGGGGAGCTCTGAACTCATGGCAGGATGGACTCAAGCCAATGGTGGCCAATCCCAGCACGGTGTTTATGCTCAGAGACTTGATGAAAATGCTAATCGTCTCTGGGGGACCTCTGGTGTTGCGGTGGTGCCGTTGAACAGTGATTATTCATATTTAGATCTATCTGTTGAGGGATTTGGCGAGGATATGGTTTCAGCTTACATTGAACAAAGTGTAAATATGACCGGTGATATCTATGCCTCTCGCCTCAATTCTAGCGGTGAGTATGTTTGGCCTGGACAAACCGTAGCAATAACAACTTCTGGAAATTCAAAAACTGATATGTCCGCAGGGAAAGGACAGGGATGTATGTTCATTGTCTGGACTGAAAATGGGTCTGTTTATGCCCATTGTCTTCTGGAGGATGGTACTCTTGGCGCACCAGGTAGTGGAGAGCCACCTGTTCCGGTTACATTTGAGATTATTTTTGTTCCCGAAATGTCGATTCCTCTGGGAATGAACAGCGATGGGACAAAAATCGTTGGCACAAATTCAGGAGGTCAGGCTCTGCTGTGGACTGAAGAAAATGGTATACAGATTCTTGGAAATGGTGAAGCCTGGGAAATATCTGAAAACGGAAAGATTATAGGTGAGATTGTAAACAATGACGGAGATACCGAGGCTGCACTCTGGGAAAATGATGGTTGGACCTTCCTCGGTAATGTTGATGGAGGTGGCACTTGTGACGCATTATTAAGTTCTGGTCTTGGTATATCTTCTGATGGTTCAACGGCTGTGGGAATGGGTTGGATCAATTGCTCAACTGAAGCATTTTATTGGACTGAGTCTACAGAAATTGTGGGTCTGGGTCAGTATGGAGGCAACAGCGAAAAGGCTCAGGCAGTATCAGGTGATGGGAATCTTATTGGCGGATGGAACCAAAGCAGTTCCGGATCACGCCGTTCGTGCATATGGGATACCCAAGGCAATATTACGTTCATTGGTTCACCTGGAGGTTCAGAAATTGGAGAAGTAACGGCTATTACCAATGACGGTTCTGTTGTAGTTGGTTTTGGAAGCGGTACCGGAGGAAATCATACTGAGGGGTATATCTGGACCGAGGAAGATGGGATGATCGGACTTGGAGTGCCCACTAATAATGCCATGTTTAATAGAAGTGCTGTCCTAGATGTGTCTGAAAACAATATTGCTATTGGTCAATACCTTTATCAGGGAATGACACAATATAAAGCCTGTATTTATACCGAAGGCACTGGTGAGTTTGTGAATCTCCAAAACTATCTTATTGAAATGGGAATGGAAGGATTGGATGATTGGGATTTAATGAGGGGACTTGCAATTTCTGATGATGGAACTGTTATGGCAGGTTTTGGAAATGGTCCCAATGGATTTGGTGGTTGGATCATCAGGGAAATAGAGGAAACCCCAGAAGAAATTGAGATCAGTGTGGATCACCTTAATGGATGGAATATTGTTGGGATACCAATCGATACAGAACCCACTGATTATTTATCAGTTTATCCTGATGCAGTGAACGGCACATTTTATGGATTTGATGGTACCTACTTTTCGGCAGAGAATTTAGTAGTTGGTGAAGGTTTCTGGTTGAGATTTGACGGAGAAGGTGCCAATACGGTGACAGGACCACCATTGGAAAGTATTGTTATTTCCATTTCAGAAGGATGGAACCTTATCTCCGGAGTCTCTTTTCCTGTTGATGTGGAGACAATTATTGATGATGATGGACTTATCGTTTCAGGGACAATTTATGGATTTACCCCAAGCTATGTTAATGTTGAAACAATTGAACCAGGGAGGGGATACTGGTTGC
>DASCRE010000112.1:0-1818 GCA_034408645.1 Fidelibacterota bacterium
GATCTGTGGAACTAGAAGAAATATCATTATCTGCGGTTATTTCATTTTTTTCCTCTTCCATAAATTCTTTTATTAAATTTATCGACTGTTCAGAAACTCCCATAAGCAACTTCCGCCCTTCAATTCGAACCATCATTAAATATTGTTTTGGATTAATGTGCTGTTTTCCCAAGACTTCCATTGAAAAATAATTATCCTCAAAAGATAACTTATTTTTATACCATTTAAACCCAGCCAGAATAAAAACGATGATAAAACTGGTTATACCCAATGTCCTAAAAATAAAATGGGAATAGTTAGAATTAAATGGTACAGACTCACCACTATTACCCGAATGAATTTGTGCTGCATCATTGGTTGTGCTCTCACCTGGGAATAGAAAGAATAAAATCAATATAAGTACGGAAACAACTGCAAGTACTACAGGCAACCGCATGGATGTGTTCCTCTGAAGATATCCAAAGAATCGATTGGGGTTGATCATCCCAGACTTTTTATTCGTTCTTTTGGTGAAGCAAGTTTGGTTATACGAATTCCAAAATTATCATCGACAACTACAACCTCTCCCTCTGCAAGCTTTCGATTATTCACATAGATAGTCAATGGTTCTCCGGCAGTTTTATTTAACTCTATGAGAGATCCTTTACCCAATTTTAGCACATCTTTTATTTTCATAGATTTACGACCTAATTCGACCAAGACTTCCAATTCAACATCCAAAAGCATATCAATATTTCTCGGGTTTCCATTTTCGCCATTTTCAGAGCTAAAACTGTCAAATTCAGCACGAGACACATCAACAAAATCTTCATCTGAGTTATTCTTAGCCCATAAATATTGATTTACTGAAATAGTGTCTTTACCTAACTTAAACTTATATGATGCTGACAAACCGCCATCTAAAGGAAGTGATAGTGAAGTTTCATCAGCTGAACCACAGTATGTAACTGTAAGGTTTTGAACTGTGAATTTCATGGTTTCATCTTCAACTGAATTAGAAATATTTAGAAGAAACAGTTCAATCCCTTCCTGAAATTTTTTCCATTGTTCTTCATCAAGAGTATCTTTTATTTTTTCACCACTCATTAAAGAATACAGATTTAGACCTGAATTCAAATCCACTGTAATTAAATGCTGAATATCTGAAGAAGAAAATTGGATACCCACACAGGGAAATTCTTCTGTATTTACCTGATCTAAAAGGTTTTGGTCATCAGCGGTAGTAGATTCAAATTCAACTTTTTTCTGATTAAAGCTTTCTTTAATATTATTTATTAATGAATCATGGTTTCCTTCAAGCCATGTATCCAATTTATTTTTATCTATATTACTCATTTTTTTCTCCTGTATTCACTGAATTTATTCGGCACGAATATCTTTGTTGATACTGCCCCACCGTTGCCGAAAATATTTCTTTCTGATTCACTATAATGGGAATATCCTGATTAACTCGTGTATCAAGAGTCAACACATCATTGCATTCAAGATTAATAAAATCATTAACAGATATATTGATCTTTCCTAAAACAGCCTGCAACAGCATGTGGGTCTGATTAAGATTCTCTGACACCGTTTTCGAACCTGTTACAGTTGATTCTTTTTCCCCCAATAGAAATTGATCCTGAATATCTAATGAGGATAATAAAGAGGTGATCCACCAATGTGGATAGCACAAATTTATAATGGTTGAATTCCCTCTAACCTTTGTTTCAATAGAAATAATAATTGCTGGATCTGAGGAAGGAATGATTTGCACAAATTCTGGATCATTTTCAAATCTATTTATCGTACAATTTATTCTTTTCAACGGCTGCCATG
>DASCRE010000113.1:0-4450 GCA_034408645.1 Fidelibacterota bacterium
ATTTTTCCTGGGAATAAAGTATAATACTCAGGATTTTTTTCAAACATAGAGTTCTTTTTTCTTAGCTTAAATCGTAAATGACCTAATTTAAATTTCGGTTTTAAAAGTATTCTATTTTTTAATAGATGGAAAAAAAGAAAGAATATTTTATACTGATTATAATTAAATATATATAACGATATATTATTAGTGTACTTAGTCAGCACCCCTGTTGTTAAGCCTAAGAGTGAGGATCCCCCTACAATATGGGGAATTTTAGAATCACAAAGACATTGACAAATTAAGGAGGTATTCTTATTTATCATTTTACAAAATTAGTTGCTAGAATAAATTTATAATTGTTTATTAATTTGTTCAAGATCATCCCCAAAATCAATTTCCATACATAGATATTTATTGATATTAACCGGCATGATTTTCATTCCATTCTGAATGGATAATTCCAGCGCTTTTTCAAAATAATCCTGATCAGCACATTTTTCAAGATTTGCTTTAAACAGGGGTAAATCGGCTGTCATTACTTTATTGATCCCTACAGCCTCTCCAAGTGCAGGAAAAGTGGTTTTGGAGACACCTTTAATATTTCCATCATCAAATATATTATATTTTATTTCCTCTTCTCCTACAGAATTAGTATTTACTGCCATACAGGATTGTGAACATTGAATTATTTTCGGGAGCAACTCTTTTTCAAAAACTACATCTCCATTTAACCACATTACATCTTCGTGTTCAATTTTATGTAATCCTGCTAAAAGAGATTTAGACGTATTGGTGGTATCATAAAAATTGTTATACACATAGATAAGATTAGGAAATGATTCCATGATCAAATCTTTTTTATATCCTACAATCATGATGATATTATTTATTCCAATATACTTAGATAAGTATTCAACTTGTCGATATAAAATTGATTCTCCGTTTTTCAATTTAGTCAGTGGTTTTGGATCCGAATTACCCAACCTTGATCCAATCCCTGCAGCAAGGATAATAGCTTTCATTTCGTTTCCTTCAACAATATTTCTGCCATTTGCTGATCTAGCCTTGTAGTAATTTTAAAATTATTTTCATTACCTTCAACAGTTGCACATTTTATCCCCATTTCATTTACCAACCGGATATCATCTGTTGTGTCAACTTGAATGGTATTGTGTGCCTTTAAGATAGTTTGATAATGAAAGCCTTGGGGTGTCTGTTCTAAAAATATATTATTTCTGATTGGCATATTGACAATTATATTCCCTTTTAATTCCACAACAGTATCCTTAGTAGGTACTACGGTAGATACAGCTTGTGCATAGTCCAGCGCTTCAAAACAGCGAGTAATTATGGAATCATCAACCATAGCTCTAGCGGCATCGTGAATGAGAACTTTTTCAGTTTCAGTTGGACAGGCAAGGAGTCCGTTAAAAGTGGACTCTCTTCTGCTGGAGCCCCCAGATACAACCGAATGGTCTAGATATGCTTCCTGGATTTCAATACAAAATTTTTCGGGAACTACAATAATAAGCCTGTCAATTTTATTACATTCAGAGAAAGTCTGAATGGGATAATCCATCAGCATACGCCCATTAAGTTTATTGAACTGTTTAGGTATTTCACTATTAAATCGGGTGGAATTACCGGATGCTAAAATAATTGCACAATTCAATCCAGATCTCCAATTTGTCTTCGTTCTCCCGTTTGCTGAAAATGTTCAATCATTTTGATAATTCGGAGAGAAGATTTCCCATCACATTTATAGCATGATTGTTCTCCCCAGTATTGGCGTTCTTTCTTAAATTTCCTCGGATTTGCAAGCACAGTTTTAATTGTCTGTTTAATATTTTCCGGTTGAGTAATTTCCCCCATTATCCAATCTTCATCCAGATAAGCAATTTTAAAAGGTCGTTTATTCAAGTCGGCTTTTTTTTCTTCCATTTGAATAATATCATCAGACACAAAAACATTATTTTTCCTGCGGTCTTTCTCTGGGAAGCATCCGGGGTAAGTTGGTAATTTTAATTGCACAACTGGCTTATCCAAAATAGCTGCTTCTGCCAACACGGAAGACACATCACTAATGACTACATCAGCAAGTTGGATATATGGATTAATACCCTCACTTTCTGAAGGGATAGTTGCATTTACCTTCTTGGCATAACGATAATCCTGAGAATGAGGAACTATGATAAGGTTTGGAATATTTTTAAAATAGTCTGCATTCCATATTCCGGATTGTTTGCTGTATTTCCCCCCCCAGGATGGTGCAAAGAGCACAATTGGTTTGTCAAGGTCTAATTTTAATTTTTCCATCATTTTTTGCCGACCTATTTTATTATTAATCAGATCATCCAATTTGGGGTATCCTCCTAATAGTCCGTTTTTAAACTGGGGATTTATGGCTTTCATTTTTCGCTGGAAAACAGGTCCGGGGTAAAATAATAATTCTGCTTCATGAAAAAAATTATATTTATAGGTATAATATTTAATAGCACCCAAACCATGTTCTATGTAAATATATTTACTATCCCAGCCACTTTTTCTTAGTCGATATAATGGTTGGTCATAGGCAATTACAATTAAGTTTGAAAGTGATTTGACAAGTTTACGATTTAAGAAAGATTGTTTTTTAACTTTGTATAGATTACTATCCCATCCCTGAGAAAGTGCCATTTTATATAAAGGGTATAAACTTGACATCCCTTTTTGCGTTGACCATACAAAATCAATTCGTATATTATTCATCATTGCTGTATTGACTATCATGGAGGTGTTTAAAGATACCATCCATTTTCAACAATGAGTCATGGTTACCACTTTCTACGATTTTCCCATCATCCAATACAATAATATTATTGGCATGGGTGATGGTAGATAAGCGGTGAGCAATAACTATGACAGTTCGGTTTTGAACCAATGTATCAATGGCTTCCTGAACCTTTTTTTCCGATTCCGTATCTAAGGCTGAGGTGGCTTCATCTAAAATTAAAATTTTGGGGTTTTTTAGGATTGCCCTGGCAATGGATATACGTTGTCTTTGTCCACCGGATAGCCGTGTACCTTTCTCACCGATGATAGTATCAAATCCATGAGGGAGATTATCAATAAACTCTAATGCATTGGCAGTTTTAGCTGCTCCCCGGATTTCGTCAATTCCAGCTTCAGGGAGGCCATAACTGATATTATGAGCAACCGTATCATTAAATAGAATTGTATCTTGGGAAACGATACCCATAAAACTGCGAAGGTTTTCAACTGTGATCTCTCGAATATCAATTCCATCAATTGTAATTTTTCCACTGGTTACATCATAAAATCTTGGTATTAGATCTGCGAATGTTGATTTTCCAGCACCACTGCTACCAACCAATGCCAATATTTTTCCCCGAGGAATTGTAACTTGAATATCTCGGAGGGAAGCTTTATTGGTATTTTCATATTGAAATGAAACGTTTTCAAATTTCATCTCTTTTTTAAAGCCATCTAATTTAATGGGAGCTTTAGAGTTAACAATATCGGGCATAACATCTAAAACTGAGAATACGCGATCTGCTGATGCTAAACCGCCTTGAATAATGGCGTTTACATTTCCCAGTTTTCGTGCTGGCTGCAGCATTGCAAAAAGATAAATAATAAATCGAATAAAACTATCGGGATCCATCGTGCCAGCTTCAAGTACTTCATAACCACCAATCCATAATAAAACCACACCTAATAACACGCCAATCATATCGTTTACAGGTGTGATAAAGTGACGCAGTTTTGCCTGACGAAAAATGAGTTGGAAATATTTCATGCTTTCTTTCATAAAACGGCTCACTTCCCATTTTTCCATACCAAATGCCTTTACTATTCGGATCCCCGATAATGTTTCCTGTAAAATATTGGTAATACCTGCAATTTGAATACTACTTCGTTTTGCCTTTCTTCGAATACTCTGGCCCAATTTTACTATAACATATGCAGATATGGGTACTGTGATGAAAACATATAGCGTTAGCTTTACATTGATTATAAATAGTAAAATCAAAAATACAATTATATTAATGGGCTCATTAATCAATTTTTGAATGGATTGGGTAAAGGCAGTTCTCATAGCTGCAATATCCCGAATAAGGATGCTGGAAATATTTCCAATTTTACTTTTATCAAAAAAGGATAATGGCAGATTGTGCAGATGTTTGAAAAATTGGTTCCGAATATCCATAATCATATTATATTGGACATATGAAAGGGACACATTATTTAAATAGAAAAAGATATTTTTCAAGAAATAACTCAAAACCAGGATTAAACAAAGCATTTTTAATTGTTCCAGTTGTGATCCGCTACCGATTAGTTGGTAGGTTAATCCTTCCATTTTTTCATGTAGTGATGCTGTTTTCAAAGCAGTTGGAGTTCCTGATTTCCCGGGATTCATAATAGTGGATATAAGTGTACTCACCATCCAAATTGAAAAGGCATT
>DASCRE010000114.1:0-3235 GCA_034408645.1 Fidelibacterota bacterium
ATCTCCTACCATTGTCTCCTACCATTATCCTACCAATATCCAAAAGCCGAGTAATGGTTGAAGACGCATCATTTGCATGAACTGTTGAAAATACTAGATGACCAGTTAACGAAAATTTGACAGCAATATCTGCTGTTTCACCATCACGAATCTCCCCTATCAGTAATATATCTGGGTCCTGTCTAAGAATAGATCGAAGCGAAGAGGCAAAGGTTAACCCGATATCCTCAAACACCTGAACCTGGCTGATCCCTTCAAGCTGATATTCCACCGGATCTTCCACAGTTGTGATATTGATTTCCTCAGATTTTATTTCTTTAAGGGATGCATAGAGAGAGGTTGATTTACCGCTACCTGTTGGACCAGAAACGATGACCATTCCGTATGGTTGAGAAATCACTTTTTTAAATATTTTATACATATCCGCATCAAAACCCAGAGATTTTAAATTAAAATCAAATCCCGTTTTGTCAAGCAATCTCATTACAATTTTTTCACCATAAACCGTTGGAAGAATTGACACACGAACATCAATTTCCTTTTCCGTTGTTTTAATGGTAAACCTTCCATCTTGAGATAATCGTTTTTCCGCAATATTTAATTTTGATAAAATTTTAATTCGGGTCACCAGTCCGCTAAGTGATGCAATAGGAGGAGTCATGATGACCTGTAAAACACCATCAATCCTGATTCGTATGATCACCTTATCTTCCATAGGTTCTACATGGATATCTGTTGCCCTTTCCTTTATCGATTCCTGCAAAATCATATTTACCAGTTTTACAATGGGTGCATCTTCAGCGTCAACACTATCTGGAGATAGATCAACTTCTTCTCGATGATCTTCATCACCGGAAATAACTTTAATCCCCTCAATGACTTCCTGTACTTCTCCGGTTTTCTTGATCTCTCCGTAAACCTCATCCAGAGCTTTTTCTAGTAATGAGGGGCCTACCACAATAACCTCTGGATTTAAACCGGTAAGCCGCTTTAATGAATCAATACAGGTAATATCCTCGGGGTCTTCCATAGCAACAACGATGGAGGAATTTGATTTTGATAGAGCCAAAACTGCATTTTGTCTTGCGAACTCTTCCGGTACCAGAGATGCAGCTTCCTGATTCACATTCAATAGCATTTCTTCATCTGCTTTCTTGTATCCCAACTGCATGGAATAAACTGTGACCAAATCGTCCTCAGAAATGACACCACTATTTATGAGAACCAACCCCAGTTTTTCTTTAGTATTTTTTTGTTCTACCAGAGCTTCCTGAAGTTGGCTGTCACTGAGCTTACCCATATGGATCAGTATTTCACCGATCCGCTGAAACTGAGGATTAAATGTAGCGCTCATTATTCGAAACAATTTCCGGCATCATCGTCGGCCTCGAACGGAGTTCTAGATAATTCTATAGACACAGGAGTGGCAGGAGTGATAACAGGTATGGCTAAAGTAGCATTTATGGTTGCTGTATATTGATTATAGGTACAAAAAGTAAAATCTCCTACCTCAGATAACCCGGCAAAAGTACAAAGTTCTTTAGGTAAAATTGCAAGAATCCTGGCAACTCCGCTTTCATCTGTACGTACGCGAGTATCCGGCCAGCCACATCCTTCCATATGATATCCGTACCACTGTCCATCTCCCTCTCCTTCATCAGGTCCAGGATAAGGAATTGTGGGACCACAAATCCCATCAAATCCACAATCTTCAAACGGTTCTCCATCATCATATCTACCATTACCATCCGAATCATAATATTGTTCTCCATCCTGACAAATACCGTCTTCCTCACCCCAATCAGGCCCCATATATCCACCATCACCAGGACATAGTCCATCTAATCCACAATCATTATCAGCAGTAAAAAATTCTCCCTCATCCCATTTACAATTGCCATTCTCATCAAACCATATCTCGGTTCCCAAACCATCTGGTGCACTACATTGAAAAACTCCATCACTTTCATATGGGTCGTTTTCATCTGGTAAATATCCTTCCTCACCAGGGCACAGTCCATCTAACCCACAATCTTCAAACGGTTCAGAATATTCATTGGGATAATTGGGCCAGGTTCTCAGGTCGCCATCCTCGGTAAAAGCATCATGATTATAATTGCCCTCTCCGCAATCATTCGTTTCAGATTCATTGTCCGCTCCAAAATCTCTCCAGGTAAAGCATCCATCACCCACACCATAGCCTTCGATACCAACATCCTGATAAACTTCGAAACCAACCTCAAGCCAATCTGTGACACCTATCCCGCTAAATGCAACAGGAACATTGATGACCTCATTTCCATAATAGTCATAGACCCCAACTGCCACATTAACTCCAGCAACACCAGCTGTATCTGTGGGCATGGGCAAAGTAAAATCCCATGCCGTTATACTGGTCGTGATGGTTACCGAAGCGTTTCCACCATTAACATATGGTAATCCCACAACCCCACCCTCACCATCATTAATATACGTTCCTACTGAATCTCCAAAAACTCCATCACCATCTAAATCATCTCCCCACGTATAGGCAACCACCCTCACCTCATCCCCTATCCCATTTGTGGAATAAGTTAGGTCCGTGAAAGAAACACCCTGGTACTGATCATTCTGAAAATTTTCATTAAAAGTAAGGCTGGTTCCATTGATCGAAACATCCGGTGTCTCACAAGGGAGTACCTGCTCAATGGACCAATACACATAGGTGGAATCTTCCACAGGATTATAATGGCGGTC
This sequence comes from Fidelibacterota bacterium, assembly GCA_034408645.1. Classification (GTDB taxonomy): domain Bacteria; phylum Fidelibacterota; class Marinisomatia; order Marinisomatales; family AB-629-J13; genus AB-629-J13. The sequence goes on from DASCRE010000114.1 coordinate 2,737, forward strand.
ATACACAAGTGCCGCACACTGTACACGGTATAAACCCCCACCGATTGCTTCGGTACTGGAGGGGTCCCACTCCGCTTCGATATAATGTGGAGGTCCCGTAACAATAATGACCGGAACAGCCACAGCTGAAAATTCTATACTGTCACACTCAACAATAGCGGTAATACGAATCGGTCCGGGGGCTGACCCACTGTTCAATGAAACAGAAGCGATCCCGTTATTTGTATATGCAGAAACTGTATCCATTGAAGCAGCATTTTCCAAGTGAGCACCTTCAGGAATATTCGGTCCAAGTATAAACCGTACTTCGGTCGGTATATCAATGAGGATTCCGTCATCATCATATACTTCTGCTGAAATAATCGTAGACTCAACTCCACCACCACCGGCAACCATAATTTCACCTACCGCGGATGGTGGAATTGTGACATAGGCACACGTCTCAAAGGTTGTATCTTCAATGGAAATATTAAGTGTATTGGATGAGATTGTCTCATCA
>DASCRE010000115.1:0-1650 GCA_034408645.1 Fidelibacterota bacterium
AAAACCTGGCAATAAATCTTCAGACTTTAAAAGGGGTCGCTGAAAGGAGGTGTTGCTGAAAGAAAAAACGTGCGCAATATAGGTTTTTTCATTTTTGTCAACTTTGTGTAATTTAGTCCAATTACAGGGAGAGCAGCCATCATGTGATTCGCTAAAATCATGATCGTGATCGTGTAGTAATTCAGAGTAACCTGTCATCCCAACAAAACACAGAAGTACAAGCACAACCACGAAACGGCTAAAAAATGTTTGTGTTTTATTACGTTGCATTAAGTGATGTTATTAAGATGTCTGTAATTAAAAAAACCAATCCTCATATATAGAGTAAATTCAATTCATTAGGATTCAAAAATTATTTCTCAATCACATCCATTGAGGTGAATCTCCTTCTTGGTTCCGTGGCTAAACTCTCACGGCTGAACTCATCAATGACCGTGAGTATCCGGTATGAACGATTGTCATGCGTTCGATTATGAGCAAAATCATACGACCACACATGATTCTTAAACTCAGGCCGCTTACGAACACATGAACCATCATTCTTCCATCCACTCGTTAGAGATCAAAATTCCTGAGAAAAACACTCCCTTAAATTAGTGTTTATCTAAGGGTGTCAATGCCGACCTCGAGACCATCGTTCCATCCGTCTGGTAACATTGAGTTCAGGCCTTTGTCTCGTCGGGTTTTAGAAAGGTTTGTCATTAAGTGAGTGTTACAGCTTAGGCAAATCCAGCCTTCCCCAGAAAATATCCAGCATTCTTCCTCTACCCAGTCCTGTGCTTCTTCCTTGGTGTTTTGCCATTCTCCATTCTCAAGGCAATCCTCAGCTATTCGGGTATGACATACTACTGAATATTGATTATTTTTCTCTAAGAACATCGCGACTCTCATTTCTTACTTAAAATAACCCGGAACTCAAGGATAACATTAAAATTATGATTACCAATAAAAATCAATCCTAGCTTTTTTAAAATTTAACTGCAAGCATAACATCATTGTTTATTTATATTTAGAGCGATAGAACGTGGCATCAGGTTTCCCAAAGGGTCCATTGGCTTCGATGTTAGTTTTGTTACCTTGGCTGATTGTGTGCCGTTTTTAAAATTCTTGGCATTCTCAAAATCATTTATCCTTAAATATCAAATATTTATGATATTTCTAGATATTTATTTATATTCTTTGAATCTTATATAGACATTAGTATATATTATGTCTAGAAAATAGGGAAACCCAAAAAAGATAATTTAAGTTCTCATTTGATTTATATGAAGGAGAAACAAAATGTTTCAGAATATTATTAAGCCCCGAACCGCAGGAACCATGGGGTTAGCAAAGGCAAGTAATAATTGCTGAATCCCTAAATTTAAATATAGGATCAAAAAATGAAAAACGTGGTCAAAATGGAGGATTATCTTTCAATAGGAGAACTATCCAAGTTATCCGGGGTAGGCATCCATTCGCTGAGAGTTTGGGAGAAAAGATACGGAGCTCCTATCTCAAAGCGTCTTCCCTCGGGACACAGAAGATACCCAAAAGACGAGGTACCTCGATTAAGAGCCATAACGAGGGCTCTTGAATCTGGCTACCGGGCCAGTAAGGTTGTCACAAGAACTCTGGAAGAACTGCAGGGCTTGTTAAATGTCCAGAATC
>DASCRE010000116.1:0-1512 GCA_034408645.1 Fidelibacterota bacterium
GATTTTTCTACCGAGCCAAGTTTTACTTGTTCTGCATTCCTTATCATTGCTGAAGCCAAAGTATCTACCCTAAGCCCAAAGCCTCTTGATTCAGAAAAACTCTCAAACCATGTTTGCTTACCCTGAAGTCGTATGAGCATACCTGGCTTAAAAATGGAAACGTGGTTAAAAGAAAAATTCGATAGTATTGTTTGTTCTTTTTGGCCCATAGTCCTCATATACAATAATGGATGGATCCAGTCTTTGGCCCACGTTGTATGATTTGCACCTTTTGCTGAAACAAGTGATGCGTGATGTATTTTAGCATTTGAAGCCATTTTGGCCGCTTCATTTGAAATGCCTGCTTCAATATGAATAAACTCTTTTGCTCCTCCTGCACGCTGTCTTGTTGTGCCTATACAATTAAAAAAAACATCATTCCCTTCCCAACTCTTTTCAGTGGATGACAAATCGGAAAGTGATTCAACAACAATATCCACAAGTTTATCATTTTTTGCACCATCCAAAACAGGCTTCCTTCCAATAGAGGTAACTAATTCACAATTTTGATTTTGCAGGAGTTGATTCAACAGTTGTTTACCTGTCGCTCCTGTACTGCCAATGATGATTGCTTTAAACATATTTGAATGTACCCATCATCATTTTAAAAATAAAAACCCGCCAATCGTTAAACAGTTCCACCAGTTCCCGGTATTCGAGGGGCTGGGGATTATTTTGTTGACCATACATTTGGTTTGTCCCCATTAATAACACATAAATTATAAATAAAATTCTTTTCATTGCTGGAATCTACTTTTTTTCATTCAATTAAAAAAAACCACAAAGAGCGAGAGTGATAATTGCTTTAATCCTTTATCAAAGAAGTCAAATTTTCCTTTAGTACTACTGATGCAGTCAACAGCCCCGAAAAAAGAGCACTGGAAACACCGACTGTTGTGATATCCTGCCCAGTATAAAAAAGATTCTTTATATCAGATTTCGGACGCAGCCACCGCTGGCGAAAACGATCCGGCGTGTGGCTAATGCCGTACATTTCACCTTTTTGGTAATTGGCCAAATCCCGGATAGTCAAAGGCGTTGAAAGTTCTTTATAAGCCAGAGCATGGCGAATACCGGGGACCTGTTCAAATACAATATCAAGAATTCGATTTGACAATTTTGTTTTGGCATCTTCATATTCTTGCCCACGATTTTTCCATGAAAGGTGCTGCCATTTGGTATACCAGTCCCAGGTGCTCAAAGTAATAGCTTCCATGGTTGCGTAGCCAGCGTGATTTTCGTCCCAAGCCTGGTCCTTTGCAGATGGAAAAGAAACATATACGACTGGGAAATCCGCTTCTGGATTATTGGTATAGTCCTGAACATTTTTATCATGATCGTAGCCAGGGTAAATCCATAAATTGGTATTGCTGATCCCTAATTCATGTGCAGATTTATCTAGCCCAATATGCAGGCAAACATAGCTTTTAGTTTGCTCAACTTTTTCCAAGCGATCCTTTAATCTGGAATGAC
>DASCRE010000117.1:0-2133 GCA_034408645.1 Fidelibacterota bacterium
GAATCATTTTTACATCCAGACCCATTTGAGATAGAGATAGGATACGGGCTTATCCCTTTGGTAGATGCTAATCAGGGAGGGAATCTTCTCGATCGGATCTCAACCATTCGGAAAAGCTTAGCGATTGAATTGGGAATTGTTGTTCCTCCCATTCGCATTCGAGATAATATTCAATTGGGATCTAGTGAATATATTTTCAAAATCCATGACGTTGAGATAGTTAAAAGTGAAGTAATGCTGGATTATTTTCTTGTGTTAAATCCCGATGACAGTATTGACCTTGTGGGAGTAGATACAACAGAACCTACTTTTGGATTACCTGCCAGATGGATTTCACCCGACCAGAAAGAACGGGCAGAGGCAGCAGGACTCACAGTTGTTGAACCACCAGCGGTCATCGCAACACATTTGATGGAAGTATTAAAAGCAAATGCCTGGAAACTTTTTGATAGGCAGGAGACTCAGCGTATGCTTGATCATCTTAAAGAAACCCACAGCGCTGTGGTTGAGGGTTTGGTTCCTGATTTATTGCCGTTAGGAATTGTAACCCAGGTCTTAAAAAATTTATTAAAAGAAAAAATTCCAGTGAGAAATTTAGTAATTATCCTGGAAACACTTGCTGATTATGCTGCTGTTACCAAGGATGCAGATACCTTAACCGAATACGTTCGAATTTCTATGGCTGATACCATTACCAATGTATTTAAAAACGGAAAATCTGATATAGCTGTAACAACCTTTGACTCCCGATTGGAAGATCAGATTATGGAAATAATCAAGGCAGGAAAAGGGAATTCACGTAATTTAGGGTTGACCCCAGAGCAGGTTAATACTCTATTTAAATCAATCGGGGGAAATATAGAAAAAATGGTTTTGGATAACCGAAGGCCTGCTATCCTGGTCTCTCCTCAAATACGACGCTATGTACGGTCCTTTATTGAACCTGTACTCCCCGATGTTTCGGTTTTATCATTTTCTGAATTAACATCAGAAACTGAGCTTAATACGGTTGGTTCAATCAATTATCCTAATGAATCCTGAAACATATTATAGCAAATTGGGTGTAATTGTATTAAGTTTAAACTGTGAAAATCCGGTTTCCATTTGAATTGATTTATTGGTCTAAAAAATGGATAAAATACATCCAAGAATGCAAGAATCAAACCCGTATAGACTCAGTAAAGATTTTCTTAATTACTTTGTCACCGCTTTAAGAAAGTCATTGGAGATTCTCAATGATGAATAATTTAAAGCGGTTTTCTCTTTCCGCCTTGAAATTAGATAAAAATCATCCTGAAATATTTGCAGTAACAAGCGGTAAGGGTGGAGTGGGTAAATCCAACATTAGTGTGAATTTAGCCTTGCTCATGTCCCGGATGAAAAAAAATGTGTTGGTTATAGATGCAGATATTCATTTGGGTAATGTAGACCTATTAATGGGAATCCGCCCTAAATATTCCATAGCAGACGTTATTACCGGAAAAATAGAATTAAAAGATGTGATTACCAGAGGACCGGGTGGAATTGATATACTACCGGCAGGCTCCGCTGTAATTGAAATGTTGGATTTGAAGGAAAAGGTGCTCCAAAAATTAGATGATGCATTTTCTCAATTTGAACATAAATATGATACGATAATAGTTGACACTGGAGCTGGGGTGCATCATTCTGTTATGTCTTTTGTTTTTGGTGCAGATAAGATCATTTTGATTGTTACGCCGGATCCTGCATCCATAGCGGATTCTTACGGTATGGTAAAAGTTATCCGCAATACAAATCCGGATATTCCTATTATTATGATATCAAATATGGTGGATCATGAAGAAAATGGAGAATCTATGTTTAAAAAGATGAATTTAATGGTTCAAAGGTTTTTGAATAGTTCACTCATTTATGGAGGGTCAATTGTCAAGGATAATCTTATCCAATATTCAATTCAAAAACAAAAACCCGTTTCATTATTTTATCCTAATTCTGTGCCGGTAAATTCATTGAGAATGATAACCAGGAGACTGTTAAAGATGCCCATTACTGATGTAAAAAAACGTGACAGTTTTTTTGATCGTTTTATGAATTATAAAAATGTTGGAATAGAATCAGCTAATGGATAAACTGGCTTATAAGATCGCATTA
>DASCRE010000118.1:0-4102 GCA_034408645.1 Fidelibacterota bacterium
CATAATTTTTTTATCTGGGGTGCCAATAATAACTTTTATATCCTTCATCCTTTTTGCAAGCATATCCATGGCTAAAATCTCCAAGCTGGATTTTTGGTCAGTACCCCACATGCCGTGATCTATGGTAATATGCCTTTCAATAACCTGTGCTCCTAAGGATGCTGCAATAACAGATGGCTCTAAATCATTTTCATGACCTGAATAACCCACAATGCAGTCATATCTTTCTTTATAAAAAGGGATGAGACTTAAGTTGAGTTCATCATGTGGTGCAGGGTAACTGGAATGACAATGCAGCACTACAGGTTTTTGACCATGTTTTTCAACAATGTTGACAGCTGCATCTACCTCGCTTAAGGTACTCATTCCCGTACTGATAATTACCTGATTTCCAGATTTGGCAGTTTCAGCTAATAACTCAATATCAGTTAATAATGCAGAAGGTATTTTTAAAAATGGCACTTCATAGTCAGAAATAAAATTTAAACTATCCAAATCCCAAACCGATACTGTCCATTCAATGGGTTTATTTTTACAATATACATCAATTTCATCATATTCAGATTTCTCAAATTCTATCTTATATTTATAATCGATATATTTCATTTTTCCCCATGGAGTATCTCTCATGACTCCCTTCTGTTTTTCAGGCACACAGACATCAGGGTTTCGTTTTTGATACTTTGCACAATCCCAACCACATGCATTCACCGCATCCATCAATTTTTTGGCAATTTGCATATCTCCATTATGGTTGATGCCTATTTCACCAATCAGGTATGGCTTACTATCACTTATTTTTATCATCTATTTTCTTTGTTTTTATATAATAAAGCTGATTTATAGTTATGTTACATCTCTTGTTTTATTCCACCAATGGTAAATTACCTCAGATTTTGGTATCTTGAACAAGAGATCATTTTATGGAATGTAATATTGCCAATACCTGATCTTTTGTTAAATCAACAATATTATTATCCATTCTACCTTTCGTAAAAGACTCATCAACTAATTGAGATAAATCTGATTTTGCTACTCCCCATTCAGAAAGGGTATAAGGTATAACACCTTTAGGTATTGTATTTATTTTTTGTATGAGCTCATCAAAAGTTATATTCAATGTTTGACATATATTATCTAAAGGATCTTTAATCTGCTTAGCATTTATTTCTAATAATGGAATTAGACTGAGAGAAGAAGCCACTCCATGGGGGATTCCAAACCGAATGGTTAATGGATAGCTAATGGAGTGTGCTGCAGCCGTTTTCGTATTGGAAAAAGCAAGCCCCGCTTTAGTGGATGCTTTTAATAATTTATTTCGTACATTAATATCAATTAGGTTTTGTTTAAATAATTCTACATTACTCAAAATAGTAGTAATAGCATCAATTGCATACTCTGTTGACTTTTCATTTGCATTTTTATTCCAAATGGCCTCAAAACTATGGCTCAAGGCATCCAAGGTAGTAATTATTGAAATATCAATTGGAAGCGATAATGTTAAATTTCCATCTAATATTGCAATGTCTGGGTATAAATCCATATGTGAAATAGAATATTTCTTTTTTTCACTCATATCCCAAATAGTTCCCCACATGGTAACCTCACTTCCAGTACCGTGGGTGGTTGGTAAAAATATTGATGGAATTGACTGCTCGTAATTCCCCTCATATTCAAGCAAATTAATAATATCAGTCTCTCCAGTAGAAAGATAAGCCAAAACAGCTTTTGCTAAATCCATTACTGAACCACCTCCCAGTGCTATAACGCCATCAAAATTCTTTCCACTGCAAAATTTAATAATACTATGACAATCATCAAAATTGGGGTTTTCTCCAATATTGCTGAAAATTGAATCTGAAGCAAATTGCGAGTCCAGCTTTAGCCGTCTTCTATTTCCAGGAGAGGTCATAAGTATTGGATTTGTAATACTTAAGTTTTTTTGGCTATCCTCTAATGTATTAAGCCAATTTTGAGTATGGATAATTTTTACTGGATTATAATAATCATGCATATAAAATTGAGGATGTTAGTTCTCAAGAAATTTCATAAAACTAACTTTATTTTTAATAGGTTTTATTGTCGGTCTGCCCAAATCATCTCGCGATCCTGGACATATTTTTACTTCTAGAAAGGATGGCTTTGAACTTGATAAAAACTCTGAAACTTTATGCTTAAGTTCTAAGGAAGATTCAGCAAAAAATATATCACTGGTTCCAAAAGATTCAATAATAGCTGATAAATTTATTTCTTTTGCCGCTGTTGCTTGTCCTCCAACCGATTCATGAACTTCATTATTCATGAGTATATGGCGAAAATTTTTCGGTTTTAAACCGGCGATAGAAGTAAGGCTACCCAAATGCATTAACATGGCTCCGTCACCATCAATACACACCACTTGCCTATCAGGTCTTGCCAAAGCAATGCCCAAAGCAATTGAAGAACAATGTCCCATGGAACCAACAGTTAGAAAATCTTTTTCATGAGACTGATTATTTTTTTCTCGAATTTCAAATATTTCCCTGGAAGTTTTTCCCGTTGTAGATACGACAATAGTTTCATCACTGAGATTATCTAAAATAATTTCTAACGCTTCTTCCCTTTTCATTCGTTGATTTTCATCCAACAAAACCGTCTTATTATATTTTCCAAATGTCCCTTTTTTAATCAATAACGCAGTGGGCCTATTTTCATCTTTAGCTAATTTAATGCATTTTGAAATTTTTGCTTTAAAATTGTGACTATCATTTGAAAATATTTCATAAGGTATATCCATTGCCTCCATAAGTTCAATTTGAATCTTTCCCTGTTTTACATGTTGAGGTTCATCTTTTACCCCAGGCTCACCCCGCCAACCTATCATTAATAGCAATGGAATCGAGTACACATCTGGGTCACTTAGTGAAAGGAGGGGGTTAATGGCATTACCTAAGCCAGAATTTTGCATGTAAACCAGCGAAATTGACTGTTTTGCCAAAAAATGTCCACAAGCTAATGCAACTGCATTTCCTTCATTAGCCGTGATAATATGCTGTTGCCTCGACATTCTATCTTCGACAACAAGGCAAAATTCTTTCAATAATGAATCTGGAACCCCCGTAAAAAGCTCAACACCCTGTGATATTATTTCATTATAAAACTCTTCTGGATTTAGTGCCATCAATCTATTTCAGGAATTAGCGTAATAATTTCTTTAATTGACATACAATAATCATCTGACGCTTCCATCCCTCGACAATTTTCCAACAAAGATTTTGCTGTATTTACCATAGCAGGATAGGCAGAGCGTAGTAAATGATTTGCATAAATTACTACATTAACACCTAAATCCTGTAATTCATTTTCCGTTATATGTGCATAGGTTGACGGCACTACAATAAGGGGGACTCTGATTGCGAATTTTTTGAAATGATTACAGAACTCAATAATTTCTTTTCCATCTTTATTTTTACTGTGAATCATTATTCCATCTGCACCGGCTTTTATATATGCCTTAGTCCTAAGGAGCGCATCATCCATACCTTTTTGCAGAATTAAACTTTCTACTCGGGCAATTATCATAAAATCTTCAGTTACTTGAGATTTTTTTCCTTCATGAATTTTTTGTGAAAAATGGTCAATTGAATCCTGCTCCTGAGGTACCGTTGTTCCAAAAAGTGAATTACGTTTGTCACCAATCTTGTCCTCGATTATAATTGCAGATACACCTAATCTCTCTAATGTTTTAACGCGAAACTTGAAATGGTCAATTCTGCCTCCGGTATCACCATCTACGATTATGGGCTTGGTTGTTACTTCCAATATTTCCTCAATTGTAGAAAAGCGGGATGAAAAGTCAACCAGTTCTGTATCAGGTTTTCCTTTAGCGGTTGAATCTGTGAGACTGCTTTCCCAAATTCCATCAAATTCAATTTTTTTCCTTTCTTTTTAATTTGTGTTTTTTCCACTATAAGACCGGTCAAGCCATTATGTGCTTCCAAAATCCTTACGATGGGCTTTATACCAATTAACCTTCTAAGCGTTTTCATCCGTTTCCCGGGAGTAATACCCTGAGCCTTCACAGCACTAATTAAATCTGTAGATGAAATTCCTTCCGTATATT
>DASCRE010000119.1:0-5951 GCA_034408645.1 Fidelibacterota bacterium
TCCCTTAGTTCGTTATTCACAATTTGCAAATCTTTTAGTTCCAAAGATTTTAAGTCTCGGGGAGACCGAATCTGTTGTAACAAATTAGTGGACATGATTCATTACAAAATTTGAATGGTTATTTTTTTTATTTGGGGTAAGAAATGCTAAAGTATGGAAAATAGGCTCATTATTTAATTCAGGATGAAATGTCAATCCAATATGAATCCCCTGACGAACTGCGACCGGTTTGCCATCTAATTTTGCTAATACATCTATGTTTGTACCTATTCGTGAAATTTTAGGAGCACGAATAAATGTTCCCTGAATTATGTGGTCATTTCCCGTCATATCCAAGTTTGCGGTAAATGAATGAATTTGTCTCCCAAAAGCATTTCTTTCAACCTTAATATTTAATAATCCGAGCGAGCCAACCCTGGTGTCTGAGGATTCACCGCTCATCAAAATTAGCCCTGCACAAGTACCCAAAATAGGATGAGTTTCTGCAAACTCTTTTAGTGAGATAAAGAGACCAGTTGCTTCTAGTAATTTTGTGAGAGTTGTTGACTCGCCTCCTGGAATTATCAGCCCATCCAGAAAGGAAAAATCTTTTTTATATCGCACACGAATACAATCCCAACCCAGTTTTAAAATAAGCTGTTCGTGTTTTAAATAATCACCTTGTAAAGCCAGGATCCCTATTCTCATATATATTTCTTTATATTTTGCTCATCGGTATTATTACCAACCTCTATTTTGTAGGCGTTCTTCTTCCGGAATTTCAGACATGTCTAATCCTTTCATGGCTGCCTTCAATTCTGAAGACGTATTCACAAGCTTTTCCGGGTCATCAAAATACGTTACGGATTCCACGATCGCTTTAGCTCTGGAGGCAGGATCCTCACTCATAAATATTCCCGAACCAACGAATACGGACTCTGCTCCCAACTGCATCATTAAGGATGTATCGGCTGGAGTTGCGATGCCTCCAGCTGCAAAATTTGGTACCGGAAGTTTTTTCAGCTTTGCGACTTGTTGAACTAATGTGAATGGAGCACCCAGTGCTTTGGAAATCGCCATGAGCTCTTCCTTATCCATAACGGTTAATTTCTTGATTTGTGATTGCACTTTTCGCATATGGCGTACTGCTTCGACGATGTTACCGCTACCTGCTTCACCTTTAGTGCGAATCAGCGCTGCCCCTTCAGCAATTCTTCTTAATGCTTCCCCCAAATCTCTGGCACCACAGACAAAGGGTGCCTTAAAATCATATTTCCAAATGTGATTCGCCTCATCTGCAGGAGTAAGAACTTCACTTTCATCAATAAAATCTACTTCTAATGCCTCTAGCATTTGAGCTTCGGCAAAATGCCCAATCCTACATTTTGCCATCACTGGAATAGAAACTTCATTTTGTATAGCTTTGATCATTTTAGGACTGCTCATTCTGGCTATCCCGCCATCTTTACGAATCAAGGCAGGGATACGTTCCAACGCCATTACAGCAACGGCTCCAGCTTCCTCTGCTATGATTGCTTGCTCGACAGACATTACATCCATTATAACTCCACCTTTGAGCATTTCTGATAAGCCCACTTTTACCTCAAATTTTCCTTTATCCATAGACCATCTCCTTTTCTTTTTCTTGATTAAAGCAGGTGACAAACTCCACTACTTCTTCAATTAGATTATCTGGTGTAGAAGCACCAGCAGAAATCCCAACAGATTCAGCATTATAAAACCAATCTGAACATATATCTTTTACACCCGTAATTTGATAAGAATTTGAATTTCTCAATGAGGATAATTGAGAAAGACGCTTTGAATTTGCGCTGGTAAATGAGCCAATAATTAAAACCACATCACATGAATCAGCCAATTCTTTTATCTGACTTTGATTCCTTTTTGTAGGAAAACAAATTGTATTTACAAATCGGAGATCAAATATCTTTGTCATAAGTATATTTATTATTTCTTGTACATTTTCAATGGTTTGCGTGGACTGGCTCACAATACCGGCTTTTTTCATTTTCTTTATTTCTTTTGCTTCTCCGGGATTTTCTAATACAATGGGATTTGTCACCTGACTAGCAATCCCAACAACTTCATCATGACCATGATCACCAATGATTATTATTTGTCTATCTTCCTTTTCCAGTTTAGTTACTTCGTCGTGAATTTCTTGTACTAAGGGGCAAGTCGCATCAATAATTTTCATATTTTTGCCTTTTGCCTTTTGCCACACTTGGGTTGCCGTACCATGGGCCCGAAACAATACAGGTGTATCAGCTGGAATCTCTTTCAAACCTTGAACAACTTTTGCCCCTGCCTTTTTTAATTTTTCTACAACTTGTTCATTGTGGACGATATCTCCCAACATATACACATTTCCGTATTTTTCTGCAGTTGTATGTGCCAAACCAACTGCATCTCTTACACCAAAACAATATCCTGCATCTTTCGCTACAAATATTTTCATTATTTGACACCCTGTTGGGAAACAATGGATTTTCTGACAACATCCAAAATATGAGGAGTCGCTTTTTCGATCGATCCCTGTATTTTTGCTCCGGAAGCAAATGGATGACCTCCCCCACCTAAAGTATTTGCTATATCATTCACAATATATTTCCCTTTTGATCTGAAATTCATCTTGCATTTGTTTTCCCCTGATTCCATAATCATCAAAGCAACTTCTACCCCGTTTATTGTACGGACAAAGTCAGAGAATCCTTCAACATCTGTTTTATCAGCTTCACATTGTTCCATCATAGTATTGTCCACAATAAACCAAGCTAATTCTCCATCTAATTCATAATGTATCTGATGTAGTACGGTTCCCAATAATTTAACACGACTTTTTGTAGTGTTCTCATACACTTGTTGATAAATATAACTTGTATCTACACCTGCTTTATAGCATTCAATAGCAATCTCATGACAATGGATATTCGTATTACTGTATCTAAAAGAACCGGTATCCGTCATGATCGCTGAAAATATTCCTTCACAAATATCTTTTGTAAAGTCAATAGAAAAACATTGTTCTAAAATATCAAATACTATTTCACCTGTTGCTGCAGCATGAGTATCTACAAGGTTATAAGTAAACAGTGATCCATCCACTAAAGTATGGTGATCAATATTTAGTGAAGGTAAATTATATTTTTGGATTGCTCCTCTGATATCTCTCAATCTGTTAATATCTCCAACATCAAAGATAATAATTAAATCAACATCTTTTAGCCAGGAATCCATGGTTTCACTTGAATATAAATAAAACATAGACCCCTTTTCAAGAAACTCAAATTCATGAGGAAGGGATGTTGGAAGAATGATTTTACAATCTATATTCTTATTCTTATAAAAATGATACATAGCCGCTGCACAACCCAACCCATCTCCGTCAGGATTTTCATGTGTGGATAGAGCAACCCTATTTATATTTTCTATAATGGGTTTATAACGGTTCAAATTCATTCTCTTGTCCACATTCTCTCTGATTGACCCTCACTTTTCCCTGACTGTCGAGCTAAAACGAACAAATAGTCTGAGAGACGGTTCAAATATTGAATCCAGATATGACGATATGAGTTTTTCTCCGTCAGTGCTACTAATGATCGTTCGGCTCTACGACATACCGAACGGGCATGATGAATTTTAGAAGACAATCCATTTTCTCCCGGCAAGAGAAATTCTTTTAATGGTGGTAATTTATTACTGATGTTTTCGATTTCTTTTTCCAAAATATCAACCCTATCCTTTTGTAATAATTTATTACCACTATTTCTTAAAGCTACCTCTCCGCCAATATTAAATATATCATTTTGGATATTTTCGATGTTAGATCTTAGTTCTTCAGTTTGACACGAAACTTTAACAATCCCTAACACGGATGACAATTCATCTAAATCTCCCAAAACATGAATTTCCAAACTAGATTTTGAAACTACTTCATTCGTTCCCAATCTGGTCATCCCTTTATCTCCTGTTTTTGTGGTTACTTTTGTAATTCTCATTAGAAAAATATAAGTGAAACTAAAATAAAAAGTGGCAACAAAATAGGAATTGAATATTTAGTCATATACCCAAAAAAAGAAGGCATATTAATTCCTGCTTCTTCAGAAATAGATTTCACCATAAAATTTGGTGCGTTCCCAATATATGTCATAGCTCCCATAAAGACTGCTCCAGCAGAAATGGCCAATAACGTATTGGACAGTTCCATCATGAGAGAAACGGGGTTACCTCCAGCTGTATTAAAAAAAACAAGATATGTTGGTGCATTATCAAGAAAGCTTGAGAGGATACCTGTAGCCCAGAAATACATATAATTAATAGGATCACCACTTTCTGTTGATACCGATGAAACGACTGATGCTAATGCACCATGCGATCCGGATTTCAAAATGGCGATCGCTGGGATAATTGTTATAAATATTCCAGCGAAAAGTTTAGCGACTTCGATAATGGGGAACCAAGTATATTCATTATATTCATGTATTTTTCTTGATGTCATAGCCCAACTTACATAAGTAAACCCCAATAATAGACAATCTCGAACCAAGTTTTGTATTTCTACTTTTACATGGAAAATATCAAAAGAATAAGGAACTACTTTATCACCAACTATCATTGTTGGTTTCCAAAAACCACTTAACAGGACACAACCAATTACTCCAAGGATCAACAACAGATTAAATGAACCTTTTATACCCAATTTTTCTGTACTATTATTCTGAATCTCTGGCTTTATTTCTCGCTCATAATAATATGAATCTAGTCCAAAGAAAATTCCCAATAAGCAAAAAACCATGAGCAGCATTGGTTTAAGCATTGCCGTGGTCGTCCAAAAAAATTCCACTCCTTTAAGAAATCCTAGAAACAATGGTGGATCACCCAGTGGAGTTAAGGAACCACCAATATTTGCAACGAGAAAGATGAAGAAAATGATAATATGTACTTTTTTTTGTCGCCACGCATTTGCTCTTAACAAAGGACGAATTAACAGCATTGCAGCTCCTGTTGTTCCCATCCAACTTGCCAAAACAGTCCCGATGGAAATAATGAGCGTATTGAGCATTGGTGTACCAACTAATGAACCCGTTAATTGTACACCTCCAGCGATAGTAAACAGTGCTAAAAGCAGGATTAAAAATGGTAAATATTCCAGTAATCCTACGTGCAAAAGTTCATAAAGCGTAATCTTCCATCCTTCCATTAAAAGGAATGGAAAAATAAATAGAATCGCCCAAAAAAAAGATACTTTCCCAAAATGGTGATGCCAGAATCGAGGAAGGACCAATGGAAATACTGCAATAGAAAACAGTATCCCGATAAAGGGAATAATCCACCAGATGGACAATTGCGTTCCATCTAAATAAAGTGTACTATCACTGGATCCAAATAAGTACATAGGAGTCCCGGATATAAGATATAAGACTGTTTTTTTCATTTGCCTAAAGAAATCAATTTATAACCCAAAATGAGTAAATACATTGGTAGATATTATTCATATTTTTTCTATTTCTGTTGAATATATTCTAATTTTGCCCTAATTTAAATTATGGGTACAATTTTAACTATTTGTTTTTTCGGCCTTTCAGTTTTAGGACTTTCCATTGGGGTCATATTCAGGAACAAACCCTTGAGCGGCTCCTGTGGAGGAGATCCTGATGGATGTGATTTTTGCAAGAATGGAAATAAAAAATGTTTAAATACTTCTTGAGAATACATTATAGCATTACAATCATATCTTTGACACCTGATGTCATTATTTGTTGAAATAATTCCCCTTCCCTAATAAACAATATCGCCTCAAAATCCTTTAATTCCTCTATCATTTTCATCCCATTTTCCCCAAGTACAAGTAAGGCCGTAGCCCATGCATCTGCTTCCGTACAATAAGGGGCGACCACAGTAGCTGATGCAATGCCACTTTGAGCTGGGTGACCTGTAACCGGATCAATGAT
>DASCRE010000120.1:0-2702 GCA_034408645.1 Fidelibacterota bacterium
CAAGATTTTACTTTTTCTCAAAAGAAATCCATGGAAAAAATGCTTATTCGAAAGTTGAAAATCTATGCTAATGGTGCTCAAAAAAGAGGGAAAGAACAAGTGTTTAATCAAACCATGAAAAGGATTGATGAATTATCCGCCCCATGTTGAGTATATTTGGTGGTACTTTTTGAATCACCTAAGGTGATTCCTATAAAAAATAAGGAGTTATTATGAGGCATTTCTTACGACTATCCGTCATTTTTTACATTATAACCGTTTTTCTAACCGCTCAGGATAAGCCAAAATCAATTTTACCTGGCCCCGATCGTGCTGAAGGAGATGGTCCTTTTGACCGTTTAGTCATCCGTGGTGCAACGGTGATTGATGGCTCAGGTGGACCTCCTCGTGGACCCGTAGATATTGTAATTGAAGGTAATCGAATTGCATCCATTCGTGGTGTTGGTTACCCAGGTGTTGCAATCAATGAAGAGCGCCGTCCGGAAAAAGGAGATTATGAAATCGATGCTCATGGTTCATATGTATTGCCCGGATTTATTGATTTGCATACTCATGCTGGTAGTGTGCAAAAAGCGCCTGAAACAGAATATGTATATAAACTTTGGCTAGCTCACGGTGTAACCACTGTACGCGGGGTTGGACTCAGCTCAATGGAATTTAGCCTTAGTGAAAAAGAACGGTCAGCAAAAAATGAGATCACAGCTCCAAGAATTTGGGCCTATCAGCGCGCTGGACAGGGAAAAGATTGGAAAGGCGGATCTGTCAATGATCCAGAAACAGCAAAAAAATGGGTTCGATATGCAGCTAAGAAAGGTATCGATGGATTAAAATTAGGTGCTTATGAGCCATCGTTAATGGCAGCGCTGATTGATGAAGCAACAAAACAAAATTTGGGTACAACCGCACATTTGGGTCAAACTGGAGTTGCACGAATGAATACGATTGATGCCGCTCGCCTTGGTTTGGGTACCCAAACTCATTATTATGGGTTATTTGAGTCCATGTATGAGAATAATGATGTCCAACCATGGCCTGTTGATATGAACTATTCTAATGAACAACATCGTTTTGGTCAAGTAGCTAGACAATGGAATTTGGTTAATCCAAATGGTGAAAAATGGGAAGAATTGAAGAAAGAATTAATTTCTTTAGACTTTACATTGGATCCAACCATGACAATTTATTCGGCGGGTAGAGATGTAATGCGAGCAAGAAATGCAGATTGGCATGATACTTATACATTACCGTCTCAATGGAATTTCTATACGCCTAGCCGAAAAGCACATGGTTCATACTGGTTTGACTGGACAACTCATGATGAAGTTGCCTGGAAAAAATTCTATCAGGTTTGGATGCAATTTTTAAATGAGTATAAAAATGCAGGCGGTAGAGTTACTACTGGTTCTGATTCAGGGTTTATTTACAATTTATATGGTTTTGGATATATACAAGAGTTAGAAATGCTTCAAGAAGCAGGATTTCATCCACTAGAAGTTATACGTGCTGCAACGCTTCATGGTGCAGAGACGCTTCACAAACCTTTAGGTACTCCAATTGATTTTGGAATGATTAAAACTGGGTTTTTAGCTGATTTAGTCATTGTAGATGAGAACCCTATTGCTAATCTAAAAGTACTGTATGGAACTGGTGCTATAAAGATCAATGAAAACAATGAAGTGGTTCGTGTCGGTGGCATTAAATACACAATCAAAGACGGTATTGTTTATGACGCGAAACAACTTCTCAAAGACGTAGAAAATATGGTTAAAAAAGCGAAGCGCCGTGACGGAGATTTGGAAAGATACTAATTTGGATAGCTGTATGAAACGATTCATTTGCTATTCGGTAATTATTTCGGTTGGCTTTAGCCAAACGTCTGAGATATTAAATCAACATATTGATCGTATGGCTGACCAGATTGAACGGAAGGTCATCGAATGGCGTAGGGATTTTCATCAGAATCCCGAATTATCAAACCGAGAATTCCGAACTTCAGAAAAAGTAGCTAATCATCTCCGTTCATTAGGAATAGAAGTTCAGACGGGTATGGCCCACACAGGTGTAGTTGGTATTTTAAAAGGAGGAAGTCCTGGTAAGGTGGTGGCACTGAGGGCAGATATGGACGGGCTTCCTGTAAAGGAAAAAGTGGATTTGCCTTTTGCTTCCAAATCCAAAGGCGTTTATCAAGGTAAAGAAGTGGATGTGATGCATGCCTGTGGCCATGATAACCATATTGCTGGGCTTATGGGTGCAGCAGAAATTTTGGCCAGTATTCGCCAAGATCTTCCGGGTACAGTAAAATTCATTTTTCAACCGGCAGAAGAAGGTGCTCCTCTGGGTGAAAAGGGCGGTGCACCATACATGGTTGAAGAAGGTGTGATGGATAATCCAGAAGTAGATGCCATTTTCAGCCTCCACGCCTGGCCCAGTTTATTGGGCACTGCTCAATATCGATCGGGACCCATGATGGCGGCAGCCGAGCGGATGCGCATTACTGTCACTGGCGTTCAAACCCACGGTGCGGTCCCTTGGGGTGGGGTGGATCCTATTGTGGTTTCTTCCCAAATTGTGAACGCACTCCAAACAATTGTGGCACGAGAAGTGGATATTACAAAAGTCCCTGCCATCGTTACAATTGGATCCATTCATGGCGGTGTGCGGAACAATATTATTCCGGAAGAAGTGGTAATGAAAGGAACAAT
>DASCRE010000121.1:0-2158 GCA_034408645.1 Fidelibacterota bacterium
AACATTTTCCTAAAAGGTAGTGTATATCTTTTAATGGATTCAACAGCTTTAGTCCTTAATGTGAAGAGCCAAACTGTAATGACTACAATAGGAAAAAATAGGATTCAGGAAAATGTATTTTCAAATTTTGATGCTTTTGCTATTGTATAAGATTATGAAAAACAAATCAAATTATTTAGTAACAAATATATTTAACATCCTCTGGAGGGAAAAATGAGTTCAAATGGTCAAAATATTGATGGATTTTCAACTGCGGTATCGGGATTGAATGCACAACAGTCCAAACTAGAATTGGTAGGTAATAATATTGCCAATATCAATACAATTGGATATAAATCAACAAGGATGACATTTGCGGAACAATTTGGATCAACTATAGGGATTTCTTTCACCCCATTTAAACAAGCTGGATTTCAAACTACTGGAAATGTTACAGACCTTGGAATTAATGGAAATTCATTTTTTATCTTAAATAAAAATGATAAACAATATTTTACAAGAGATGGAAGTTTCTTTTTTAATAAGGATGGTGTTTTTGTAAATGGTCAGGGATTTTCTGTTCAGGGATGGGAAATCGATCCAAAAGACAAAACTAAGAAAAGTGATGTGTTTGGAGATATTGTTATTGACCAGAATCTAATGGCAGAGGCTCAATCAACAAAAAATGTACATTTGACAGGTAATCTTAATGCAGGATTAAATCCAGAAAATGAGGTATGGTCAAGTGTCACTCCTTTAACTTTTATTGATGATGATATGGAATCAGTTGCTGTTGAAGAGTCAGAAATAAATAGTTTGACTCAAACTACATCTCCTTTTCTGGATGGTGAGACACTTCACATATTAGGTACTGATAGAGACGGAAATGAAATTTCCTCCTCTTTTATTTTTGGTGATGCTTATGATGGCACCAACCTGGGAGATTTATTGGGTAAGATAAATGAGGCGTTTGGGAAACATTCTACGGTCCAGTTATCTGATGGAAAAATACTTTTGTCCGATGTAGAAACTGGTGAAAGTCAAACATCGATTAAAATATTATCAGACGACAACAATATGGGAGATATAGATTTTCCAGGTTTTGCAAATATAGCTTCTGGATATACACCAATAGTTAAAACATCTATGGTTGTATATGATGCTCTTGGAAAAGCTCATGAATTAACAGTTCAGTACGAAAAAACAGGTAATCCTAGCGAGTGGAAAGTTATGTTTGGTGCTAATGGTTCTGAAACTGTTTCAAGCGGTGGATCTGGGATTCTTACTTTTAATGAAAATGGAAATTATCAGAGTTTTGAATATGAAGATGGTTCATCCGAATTTGTTTTGGACCCTGGGAACAACGCTCCTTTATTAAATATCAATATCAACATGAATTCCAATGAAGGTTTTACTGGTTTGACACAATTCGATTCTGTCTCAAGTTTGTCCTTGCGATCTCAAGATGGCAGTCAAGCCGGTATACTCACGGGGTTCAAAGTTGATGAAGCTGGTATAATTAAAGGATTGTTCAGCAATGGAGATATTATAGATTTAGCCCAAGTTGGTACAGCAAAATTCAAAAATGTAAATGGATTGAGGCAAGAGGGTAGAAGCTTATTTATTGAATCAAAGGAAAGTGGTCCCTCAGAAATAGATATTGCTGATGAAAATGAATCTTCGATTGAGTCAGGGGTTCTAGAAATGTCCAATGTCGATTTGGCGAACCAATTTACCCAGATGATTGAAGCTCAGAGAGGTTTTCAGGCAGCCTCAAGAGTTGTGACTACGTTAAATGAAGTTATGGATGAAGCTTCCAGATTAAAGAGATAATTGATTTCATTAACATATAGAAAAAATATTTTATGAAAACTTTACTATCACAAGAAGAAATTGACGCACTATTAACAGATGTAAATGGTGTGGAAGGTTCTCATCCTTTAAGTGAAGAAGAGAAGAGGAAAATATGGATGTATGATTTTAAACAACCCAATCTGGTGCATAAAGATCAAGTAAGAATATTAGAGAGTCTTCATGATAATTTAGTAAAAAACTTCAGTGTGTTTTTATCTGAACAGTTGCGAATGACTGTTGACATGAAATTGGTAGCTATTGAACAGGTTCGTTATTCAGATTATATCATGTCTATATCTTCTCCATGTGCACTGTATGTTGGGAA
>DASCRE010000122.1:0-5330 GCA_034408645.1 Fidelibacterota bacterium
GTTCCTACTGATGCTGTAGTTACCTGGGGCTGTTAATCCGCTTGTCCGAGGTTCGAGTCCTCGTACCGGAGCAACTCAGTTTAGTAATATTAAAAGCCTCTTTTACAGAGGCTTTATAGTTTTTACTGATTAGTTAAAGAGATGGATTTATTGTATTAATACACTTTATTATTATTCCACTCTTCTGAGTATGTTTCGTGAATCAAATCGGGTTGTAAAATGTTCACCATCCATTTCAAAATCTCCATCTGAAGTGCCCACTACTCTCTCATAAAGAAAAACACCAGCTTCAATATCCCATTGTATTTTTATATTTATAATCCCTTTTGATTTTCCCACAATATATTTTTCGACGCCCGCAATATCAACCATTATACGATTATCTATGTTAAGTTCTTGTACTGAGCTTATATATGCAATTTTTCTACCCCTTTTTACTTTTACCTTATTTAAGGTGTAAGTATTTTTGCCAGAAGCATAGCTTACAGGACTGCCCAAATTAATTAATATTTTTACAGAATCAAATGTCGTGATCCACGATTCTCCAACTGCCTTGGGAGTTATATTATGTTGAATCATACCAAATGGATCAAAATAGTTAGGTTTTCTCGAATTAATATATGCCTGCTCAAAACCATCCTTTAAATAACCATGCTCCTTTTTGGAGGGCTCAATATGATCAATCCAGCCATCACTATCTATATACAAATAGCATGGAATATCATTCATTCCCAACCAATAATAATTCATTACCTCCATATTACCAATCTTATTATCTGTTTTCATATCTGTTAGTGTTGCCTGTAGTTTGTGAAACGCACCCTCTTTACTCAAAACCTTAATTGCACTATTAAAAAAACTCCCATATTGTATATATCCAATTCCAGGAACGTTAAAAGATATTTTATCTTCAATCTTATATTTATATTCATTCCCCTCACTGAGCGATCCTCTGATGAAGATGTATTTTTCATTTTCACTGCAGAAAACAAATGAAATAAAAAATAAGGAAAAGATTATCAGATAAATGTTCTTCATTTATTTTGGGTATACATATAATTTATTTTCAGATTGAACAATGAAATATTGAATGCTAATTTCAACATTTTCCGCGGGCCATAATAAAGGTGTTTTTTTTATTACTTTGCCAAATTGAGCATCTATCTCGAAAATATAGTTCGTGTCCAGATCTAGAAGATATATACTTTTTTCATTTGCCCCAAAAAGTTCCAGAGATGAATTGTAATCCTCTTGCCACAGAGTAATTACTTCATTGTTTTTATCTGGATGAAATTTATATGTTGTCATAGTGCCTGATGATGAAACATCAACAAATATATTATTTATCCATTTCCCCAATTCTGGATTATCTATATCAAGGGAGCCCCTAAACATCGTGACATTTTTATCTAAATCAACAACTACATACTCGAATTCAAATTCATCAATAAAAAATTTCATAAAATTGTTTTGAACGCTGTTTTCATTGAAGGAAAATACCTGCCCAATATCTTCATTATAATATTCCTTAGAAGTAGTTCCATTATCTACATTTATATATAAAATTCTATCATCCAATGGCAGCAGCAGATTTTCTTTATAAAATGAGGGCGTTAAATCATATGTTATATAGTGATCTGAAATTTCATGGGAGATTTCCCAAAGAAGATTACCTTCCACAATTTCATATGCAACAATAGACATCTTATTTTGAATAATTGATCGGATAAAAATTTTATTTTTATTTACACTCATCCAGACCTCTTTACTTTCACCAGGGATATCTATTAGTACCTCCCATGATATTTTCCCATTCCTTTTATCCATTGCAACCAAGCTGAATTTAGAGGCCTTTTGAAAAGCCTCTAAATCAAGTTTCCTACCGGAAAACCTATCTTTCCAATAAAATTTAGTTAGATTAGGCATATCTTTTTTAATAAAGAAAATATGTTTTTCATTTATTACATTCGCCGATACTAAATTGTTATTTTTATTTCCAAATGAACTCTTCCAAATAAATGCACCTGAATTGATTCTATAGGACTCTATTTGGTTATCTAGGAAAAGATAAATCCTCTCATTGCCCACTGTCATCTCAGTATGGTCAAAACCAGCCCAGTATATATTTTTTACCCATTTCAGATTTGTCAGTTTTTTCAACTTTTGAATGGTCTTGATTCCTTCTGAACTTTCAGGTAAAATTAATTCAGAAAAGTTTACTAATGATTGTACAGCCTCATCAACATTATTTTTTTTCTGATATATATTGGCAAGCTCCCAATAAGCACCTTGGTTCATCTGATCTTGTTTTATCAATAATTTATATTCTTCGATTGCTCCTCCCAATTGCCCATTTTTCTCATATGTTTTTGCAATCTGTAGGCGAACATGATTTTGTTGAATAGCATTCCCTTTGCCTTGTATGCCACTAACCTTTATAATTTCATCATGCAGTATAAGAAACAGAGACTCCTTAGAATATTGTTCTAAGTAAGCTGTGATTTCACCGCAAAACGAACACTCTGTAGAGCCACACACAGGGGCAACTACAGGAAACGTACTTAATGATTGCGAAATATCAATATTTTCGCTCCAAATTAAATTACCATTGTCACGATTATAATTATTTATTAATAATGATCTGTTTTTAGGAAAAATCTTTGCAGCCAAGACAGAATTTCCAACAAGACTCACGCTATTCAAATCAACATCTTTAATCTTCCATAGCTGATCCCCATTTATTGGGTCAACCCCAATTAGAAATTCCGCATTATTAAGCACCATCGTATTCTGCGAATTATCATGGTGTATTTTATAGTCGTGTCGGCCGGTTGGCAAACGCTTAATAATTTCCCCAGAACCCATATTGATAGTAAAGAGAGTATCATTTTCAGTTAAGCAGAACACACGATTATATATATTTTCTTGAAACCAGATTTTCTTTACAATACCAATATTCTGGGTCCAGCGCTTAAGTTGCCAATTAAAAAACCCACCATTAAAATTTAGAGCAACAAGATCTCCATCAGTAAAATTGAGTAATATAGCATCCTTATTCGTAAGTGTTTTGACTTCATCCAGAGGGGTTTCATTAAGGTTAATATTGAATGTACTTTCACGATCATCATAATATTTCCATACTTCTTTTCGTGAAACCGGATCCCAGAGAGACAAATATTTATCGTCTAGATTAATCTCTAATATTTTTTGATTCCAGGCAGTTAGTCTTGAACTAGAAAAGTGTTTCCTCCATATTTCCGTGCCTGTTTTATTATTCAGTGCAATTATATCATGCCTTAAAAACAGCAGAAATAATTCTGTTCTTTCCATATTAACTATCATTCCGCTTGGAAAAGAGCCCCAGTCCAAATCTATATTTAATTTCCATCTGAGAAAACCATTTTTAGCTTCAATTAAAGCAAGTTCCTTTTTGCTTTTACCACCAGCGTCTAATTTGTCAATTGATAAATATATTATCGAATTATTATCTGATATATTGCTGGTTGTTTCTAATATGTTAATCAGCACTGACTGATTTTTATTATCCCTGTGGAATTCTATTGCAAATACTTCCCTTCCGGTTGAAATATCATAAGCATAAAGAGTTGGATCCCCTAATTGTTCTTTTCTCACTCGATTAGATGTAAGAAAAACTGTATTATTGATAATTGCAGGATTGCTAATTAGGTTATCATCAATAGTCTCTTCCCATTTAATTTCCATTGATGCAGGATTAAGACCTATAAGCTGACAAGCGGCTTCCCCCCTCAAAAGCATGATAGCCAAATCTTCTTCTACCAATTTTATGTTGCTACATAATGTTTTCTTTATATTTTTTTCTTTAGATAGGGACCATCGCGAGTCAATATGACGAATTTCACTCGATTGATCTAAAATATTTTTATAGATCTTCATGGCATCTGTGAAGTTATTTTGCTCATAATAGCAATTTGCCTTATGGTATCGAGCTATAATATTTTCTGGATCTGATGCCAAAACAGAATTAAAAGCCTTTATAGCATCAGTATAATTTTTATTGTCAAAATGAAAAATACCCTTCCCAATCAATTTAAAATTTTCTGCATTTCCATATTCCGTATTATTAGAAATAAATTCATTCGCAGAATAGTTGATATCCAATTCTGTTAATATATTTTGTATAATTGTATCTTTATAAGCGAAAATCTGATCATCAATAAATTGATAATGAAGATCCAATATTATAGATTCAGACTTCGCATTTACAAGGCTGACATTTATATTTCTTCTTCCTCCACTTTCAGATAATGACCCCTCAATATAATAATCTATCTCTAAATCACTAATATTCTTTAAACTTGCATGGCGTGATTTAACATCCAATTTCCCAATCGAAGTCAATACAGAAAAGATATCCTCACTAATCCCAGCACAGCTATAGTCACCTTCTTTTTTACCTGTATGATTTTTAAAATTAATTACAGCAATAGATTTTTTGATACCCATTTGTAAATCTATCCCAGAGCCTACTGACACGGCACCCAAACTATACCAAATCCAGAAGGCACCACCAATTATAGTAAGTAGGCCAGTAACAGGTAATATAATTTTTACATGTTTCTCTTTTGTTATTTTGTGAGGGCCTTGACTCGCTAGAGAAGTTTTTTTAATTCCCTCAGGTGTAATATCATATACCCATGCGAAAAAAAATGTAATTGGAAAGCCCAGGACTATAAAGAATACAATTAAACTCATAATCCATTCTGGAATATGCAGTGCTGGAATTACCACTTGGGATACTTGCATTAAAACAAATGCAGCAGATGCATATGCCACAATAGGACGAAACATCTTACGACGTTTAAATTCGTTGTATAACTTTAACATGCTTTGATGTAATTAAATAGAGTCAGCACTATTGACTAAATTACTGAGATCCTATCTTATTTTTCTATATATTGATATAAAAACTGAATGTAAACAGCAATATTGGCTGAAGCTTATTCAGGCTAATAATTTACAAAGATCCATAAAAATGATCGTGGTATTATTTAACTTGAAACTGTAAGAGGAGATTGAAAGGTAGATTCATAGATCACCCCAACGTAATAGTAACCTAGCTCCTATCGCCTAAAATACCTTGCCAATTCTGCTTTAGTTCGCCATTTTCCTTCATCTGTAGTTAATACCTCTTTTGCCCTTCCAGTTTGGTCTCTTTAGGGTTTGACAGTTGATGATGGAATGAAGGTATAATCATCTTCGAGAAGTAAACCTCGTTTATAGCTATAAGCTACTACTTTGAAGATAAAATAGTTTGCGTTACCATTAGTTCCGCGGAGCGCCTAATTTGT
>DASCRE010000123.1:0-23510 GCA_034408645.1 Fidelibacterota bacterium
GAACTCCCGACCCCCTGCTCCCAAAGCAGGTGCGCTAACCGGACTGCGCTACACTCCGTGGGGTGAGCGATGGGACTTGAACCCACGACCTCCTGGGCCACAACCAGGTGCTCTAACCTGCTGAGCTACGCCCACCATAGTATACAATATAACCCTTTTTAAGCGGGCAAAATTAGAAGGGATTGCTACCTAAAAACAAACGAAAACACCTATAAATATTAAATCGAATTCAACCGTAATTTCTGCTATGCGTCTGCTAAACAGGTACATCCAAAAGGAACTGTTTTTCCCATTCTGTTATTCACTGATCATTATTATCTTTATATTATTCACCAATTTTCTTTTAAGGGCAGTGGATCGCTTTTTAGGGAAAGGAATTGATCTGTTGACCATTTTGGAGTATCTGTTTTTTAACCTAGCATGGATTGTCTCACTTGCCGTCCCGATGGCTGTCCTTATTGCTGCTCTCATGACTTTTGGTAGGATGAGCGAAGATAATGAAATAAATGCAATGCGGTCTTCAGGAATTAGTTTTCTAAAAATTATCAGGCCGGCAATCATGTTTGGGGTAATTATCTGCATGCTTTTAATTTATTTCAACAATTTTATCCTTCCCGAAATGAATTTCAGGGCACGGCTCCTCTCAGGAGATATTTATAGAAAACGTCCAGGGCTCAATATCAATCCCGGGCATTTCATAGACGAAATTCCTGATTACAGCATGATCATTCGTGGAAAAAAAGATGATGTGATGGAGGATGTCCGTATCTTCAGCAAAAATAACAGGGAAATTCAAACCAGCATTCATTCAAAAACAGGAACCCTGTCCACCATTGATGATGCTTTCATTCTTACCCTTTATGAAGGTGAAATTCATGAAATGGATTTGAAAAACTATGAAAACTACCGCCGGATTGAATTTATGAAGCATGTCATTACCGTACCTGCAGATGATCTGCTCCTGAACCGAAGGGATTCTTCCAGTCGAACTGATCGAGAAATGCAAATACCCATGATGCTTGAAAGGAAAATATATTATCAGGATCGAATCGAGAAAATTCATCAGCGCCTGGCTCGTTCATTTGCAAGAGCCACAAGAGACAGCATATTCCCTGGAACCGTAGAAGCAGGTATTAGCTTAGTTTCGGGCTACAAATCTCAAATGGAAAACGACACAACCCTTTCTACCCATGAAAAACAACGAAAAATGAGGCGTCTATCCCGTTTGGAAAGTCAGGTGAGAAACGAACATAATCTGATAAAAAATTATTCTCGAAATATCAATAAATACGGTGTGGAAATTCATAAGAAATTTTCTCTTCCATTTGCATGCATCCTTTTCGTAATCACCGGAGCCAGTTTGGGCGTTCTTACAAAAAAAGGAGGGTTTGCCATCGGAACCAGTTTGAGCTTAGGTTTTTTCATAGTGTATTATATTTTCCTCATTGGCGGAGAGGATATGGCAGACAGAAATATTGTGAGCCCATTTGTTGGTTTGTGGACACCAAATCTAATTTTATCTTTCATAGGAATTTATTTAACCCTGCACACCGTCCGGGAACAAGCACCTTTCAGATTCCCAAAGTTGATTAGAAAAAAAGGGAAAGAGCACTAAGAGTGAACGTTTCTGATATTATTTCCTGGAAAAAAAATGGTTTATCTACGCCCAGACAGGAATTAGAATCCTTCATTGATCAATATGTTCATGGGAAGATTACTGATACAGAAATGACTGGCTGGCTGAAAGCAGTCTGCTCCCACGGAATGGACGCAGAGGAATTGACTGGTTTTATTGAAATTATGGTACATTCAGGCAAATGTATGGATTTTTCCCATTTGGATATGTTTGTTGCTGACAAACACAGTACCGGAGGGATTGGTGATAAAATTTCTCTCATTCTTGCTCCGCTCCTAGCATCTGCGGGAATGGCAATTCCTATGATCAGTGGTAGGGCGTTGGGGCACACTGGTGGTACCCTAGATAAGTTAGAGTCCATTCCAGGATTCTCCACCAATTTATCCCTGGTTGAATTTCAAAAAAACATAGAAACCATTGGAATTTCCATGATCGGGCAAACTGATGAGATCTGCCCTGCTGATAAAAAAATGTATGCTCTCAGGGATGCAACTGGTACAGTTGAGTCTCTTCCGCTTATTGTAGGTTCAATTATGAGTAAAAAAATTGCAGAAGGATTGAACGGACTGGTTTTAGATGTAAAAACTGGAAACGGTGCTTTTATGAAATCTCATGACAGTGCTAAACAATTGGGAACTTTATTAAAAAAAGCTGGAGAAAATTCCGGAATCAAAACGGATGTGGTATTTTCCAATATGAGCCAGCCTTTGGGGATTTTCTCCGGTTGTTGGTGTGAGGTGAAAGAGGCTATTGATTGCCTAAATGGAAAAGGTCCTGAAGACACAATTGAATTAACCCTTGAACTGGCATCAAAATTAATGGTTATGGGAAAATTATCTAATACCCATTCAAATGGAAGATTAATCCTTAACAATTTATTAACTGACGGAACTGCATTTTCTAAATTCATTGAAATGGTTGAAGCGCAGAGTGGAGACTCAAATGCACTCCTCAATCCAGAAAATATTCATATTCCAATGGAAGAAATTGTCATAATGGCAAAGCAGTCCGGATATGTGGAATATATGGATACATATTCAATTGGAATTGCCTGCACGTTAGCAGGATGCGGCTATATTAACCCTGATGACAAAATTGATCCTTCCGCGGGATTGGAATGTTTTGTGAAAGTTGGAACTGAAGTGGTAAAAGGAGAGCCTCTGTTTAGGATCTTTAACTCAAATAAATCAAAATTAATGGATGCGGAAAATAAACTAAACAAGGTAGTAAGAATCGGAAACTCTCAAAAAAAAGAACACCTGATAATTAATATATAATTTTGTTTTGCAGGAACTAATGTACCCTGCATTTATCTCCAGGCTGAGTCCCTTCAATGAAAATTTCTTTTTCCACAGGACAAGATCCCAAAGGTATTTTTTTTGATACTGAACAGATATCAACTGTCTTTATATCATCAGGTCGTTTAAAATCTGTGTTCTTCAATTCAAGCGTTTTATAAGCTTCCCGCATGAATCTCGCCCAGACTGGAAGTGCAGCTGTACTACCATCCTGTTTTTGTCCCAAACTGATGGAATAATCATCAATTCCAAACCAGACTCCTGCGACCAAGTGAGGCGTAAAACCCACAAACCAGGCATCACTGTATCCCTGAGTCGTTCCGGTTTTACCTGCTGCCGGTGCATAAAATTTATACTTCCAACGGGCACTCCCTCCTGTCCCTGCATCCACAACAGTCTTCAGTAAATTTGTCATCATATAACTTGAGGTAGGACGGAGTACTTCTTCCCGAATTGGAAAGAACTCCTTGATGGTGTTCCCATAGCGGTCTTCTATCCGAGTGATGGCAAAGGGCTGGGAATAAATTCCTCCACTCGCAAATACACCATAGGCCGAAATCACATCCAACGGAATTACTTCTGATGTCCCCAAGGCAATAGCATCCACCGCACGGATATCTGTGGAAATTCCAAGTCGTATAGCTGTGTTTTTTACCTCTCGTGCAGGGACCAGCTCTTGTACAAGGCGAACAGATATTAAATTCAAGGACCGTCTCAGTCCTTCTCTTAGTGTTGTGAGCCCTCCGGTACTTTCATCATAATTCCTTGGCATCCATTTTTCCCATTCACCATTGGCATTTTGAACATTAAGGACAACCGGCTGATTCAGGAGCTGTGTTGTTACAGGGTAATCATTATCAATTGCTGTTGTATAGACAAATGGTTTGAAAACAGAGCCCGGCTGACGCGCTGCCTGAACAGCCCGATTATACTGATCATGATAATCTGGTCGTCCCCCAACCATTGCAAGGATTCTTCCTGTTTTGGGGTCAATTGCAATAAAAGCCGTCTGCACCAAAAGTTGTTCTCTCAGCTCTCTGTATAATTCCGCTTCGCCCCGCATCATTAAACGCACAGAGTCTTCTGGATAAATACCAAAATATCCTAATTTTGAGAATTCATCATCATCCTTGAATAATCTCTGGTTTAACATTTTCTGATTTCTTTTCACAGATTTCATAACCATTTCTTCTGCTATTTCCTGGAGTCTTGAGTCCAGTGTTGTATATACTTTTAAACCATCTCTGTAAATATTAAATCCCAGTTCTTCATCAATTTTCTCCAAAGATCGGCGGACGTATTCCGTAAAATATGGCGCTTTACCCGGGAGCGGCTCATCAATAACACTCTCCAATCCTTTATTTAGCATATCTGTATAATCTTCAATATCAATGAACTCCATATCCAGCATCAGCTGCAAGACTGTATTCCGCCGTGCCAGTGCCTTTTCTGGATATCGGATTGGAGAATAGTTTGCTGGAGAAGGCAGCAGCCCCACTAAAATAGCGGACTCATCCAGCGTCAGCTCTGATGCTGTTTTTCCGAAAAACCGTTTCGCACCAGATTCCACTCCGTAGGTCCCGTGCCCAAAATGCACAGTATTTAAGTACATTTCAAGGATCTCATCTTTGGTGTAGGTTCGCTCTATTTGAATGGCAGTGATCACTTCCTTTAATTTCCGAGTAATGTTGTCTTCAAATCCAATGGATTTATACAGATTACGGGCCAACTGTTGTGACAAAGTACTGAACCCCTGACGATAGCTAAGGGAAAGAACGTTCACTACAACAGCTCTGAAAACACTTCGAAGTGAAATCCCCCAGTGCTCCCTAAATCTCCGATCCTCAGAGGCGATGGCTGCCTGCCGTGTATGCTCCGGAATGTCCGTTAATTCAGTAAATACACGTTTTTGAAAAAATAATTCGTGGAGCACGACTTCATCACTGGAGTAAATTCGTGTCACAAGATCCGGATCAAAATTTTCCAATTTTTCCAGTGACGGAAGATCTCGGGATAGAATAAAAATATATATTCCGGAAAAGAATACAATTCCAATAATCAGGAGAAAACAACGAAATATTATTTTTCTCATGAAAACCTGAGTTTAATTAGTATAATTGTTGCAGAAATGTAGGGCGCTTCTATTAAACACCGTACGGTATCAGAAAAATATAATTTGGCTTTATCTATAATTATTTTTTCGAAGGAGAAATCATATTTCCCGGTTGAACTAAACGGTCAAATTCTTCTCCGGTTAGATACCCTAGCGCTATGATAGCTTCACGTAATGAGGTCCCTTCTTTGTGTGCTTTTTTGGCTACTTTTGCCGCCTTGTCATAGCCTATATGAGGGTTCAGAGCGGTGACCAGCATCAGGGAATTATGTAAATTATTATGGATCCGTTTTTTATTAGCTTTTAATCCTTCAACCGCATTCTTACGAAAGGAATCACACACATCTGTTAACAGGGTAATGGATTGTAAAATATTTAACGCTAACACAGGTCGAAATACATTCAGTTCAAAATGTCCGTTTGCACCAGCCATAGCGATGGTCATATCGTTACCCATAACCTGGGTACACACCATTGTCATTGCTTCGCACTGAGTGGGATTCACCTTCCCCGGCATAATGGAACTGCCCGGTTCATTTTCCGGAAGTATCAGCTCACCAATTCCTGACCTTGGTCCACTCGAAAGGAGTCGAATATCGTTCGCAATTTTGAACAATGACCCTGCCAGCGTTCTCAATGTACCAGACAACTCAACAATACAATCCTGTCCACCCATAGCCTCAAACTTGTTGGGAGCTGAATTGAATTGGATTCCACTTATTTGACTGATTTCTTCAGCCATTTTATCCGCATACCCTTCCACAGTATTCAGCCCTGTTCCCACGGCAGTTCCGCCCACTGCAAGGTCCATACAGTCAGTTAAACCCCTGTTAATCCTGGATATCCCATGTTCCACCATAGATGCATAACCAGATATTTCTTGTCCGAGGCTCAAAGGAGTAGCATCTTGGAGATGGGTGCGTCCTAATTTGATGATAGAAGAAAATTCCTTTGCTTTTTTTTCTAAGGAGTCTCTTAATTCTTTCAATGATGGGAGTAAACTTTCCATACAGCACACCACTGCTGCAATATTAATCGCAGAAGGAAATGTATCATTGGTTGACTGCGATTTATTCACATGGTCGTTGGGATGAACCGGATCTTTCGATCCCAACTCACCACCCAACATTTCAATGGAGCGGTTAGCAATCACTTCATTAAAATTCATATTGGTTTGGGTACCACTTCCGGTCTGCCAAACGACCAAGGGGAAATGGTCATCCAATTTACCATCTATGACCTCATCACAGGCTTCTGAAATAGTATCCTTGAGCTTTGGGTCGAGTAACCCTAGATCTGTATTGACACAGACAGCTGCTTTTTTTAATATCCCATAAGCACGAATAAATTCACGGGGGAAATGCTCATTTCCAATCTTGAAATTATCGAGGGATCTCTGGGTCTGAGCACCCCAATATACAGAAGAAGGAACCTGAACTTCACCCATAGAGTCTCTTTCAATTCTCATTTTCAAATCTCTAAAAAGATCGTTTCACTCATCTGATTCTCCTGGAAAGAACCTATCCTCCCTCTTGTGTGTTCTGTTCTCTTAATGGTTTGGGAGGCAGATTCATAATTTCCTCTTGAAAGACATTTCCCAGGTGTTCCACAATATTCAAAATACTGATTATTCCTTTTGGATAATTTTTATTATCAACAATGGGAATATGCCTAAATCCACCATCTACCATCATATTCAAAGCAAAGGAGATAGGATCTTCCATTCTGAGAGTATGAGGGTTGGGAGTCATAAAATCTTTTATGCTTGATTGACTAAAATCTAATCTTTTTCCTAATACATTTAAAACAATGTCTCTTTCAGTGAAAATCCCTGTAATTTTTTTATCTTTTGTTAGTATAATACAACTGGTGGAATGTTTTTTAAAAGCCTTTAATGCCTCATCAAGGGATGCATCTTCTGAAAGGCCAATACATTTTTTTGCAAGGGTTCGAATTGAATCCTTTAATTGGATGGCTGCAGACATTTCTTGTTCGACCCGAGCTTCATTCTCATCCATTTGGGTTATTTCATCATCAAAAATATCAATCATTCTTTGCCTCTATACTTTCCAAGTATGACCGCTTCGGAATAGCGTATTTAAATCCCCTTCTCCCTGTAATTTTATGGCTTTATCCATTTGGTTGTACATAAGATTCTCATAAGTAGGTTTGTCTTCACGGTAAATAACACCAATGGGAGTTGGAAATCCGTCTTTGTGAGTTAACTCGCTTAACAATAGTCCTTGGATTTTATTTGATTCATCATGCACCAAAATGTCATCCATTGAGGAAGTTTCTCCTATAACAACAACTTCTAATTTTGATCCTGCTAAACGCATTCCCTTGTTGCTTTCCTTACCAAAAATCATAGGTTTTCCATGCTCTAAAATTAACTGGGTTTCCATTTTTATTTCTTTATCAGTTAGGTTAGCGAAAGTCCCATCATTAAATACCCAACAATTCTGGTAAATTTCTAAAAAAGAAGTGCCGCTATGTTGGTGAGATTCCTTTAATAAGTTTTGCAAATGTTTTTGTTCCCTATCAATTCCTCGGGCAATGAAGGTTCCTCCTGCCCCCAACGCAAGTTGAGGTGGATTAAAAGGGTAATCTACGCTGCCAAGGGGAGTAGATTTAGATATATGTCCCTGAGCAGATGTAGGAGAGTATTGCCCCTTAGTTAGCCCGTATACTTCATTATTAAACAACAAAATATTAATATCCAAGTTTCGTCTTAAAATATGGATGAGATGATTTCCGCCAATACTCATGGAATCACCATCTCCAGTGACAACCCAAACAGAAAGATCTGGATTGGCTAATTTTGCACCTGTTGCCAATGGTGTAGCTCTGCCATGAATCGAATGGAATCCGAATGTATCCATATAGTAAGGGAACCTGCTTGAACATCCAATTCCAGAAACAATGAGAAAATTTTCCTTTGGAACTCCCAAATCCGGAAATACTTTCTGAACCTGTGCAAGAATAGCATAATCTCCACACCCGGGGCACCACCTTACATCCTGATCTGAAATAAAATTTTTTCGAGTTAATGTTGTTTCAGTTGGAACAGGCATTATCTATCTCCGTTGATTTCTTTAATTGCAAAATAAATTTCGTTAACTGTGAATGGTTTCCCCTGGACTTTATTTAATCCTCTAGCATTCACTAAAAATCTACTTCGAATGAGCATCAACAACTGACCGCAATTCATTTCTGGAATCAAAACATTTCTAAATTTTAGGATTACTTCGCCAAGGTTTTTCGGAAAAGGATTAATATGATTCAAATGAACATGAGCAACTGATTGTCCATCTTTTATTGCTTCATTTACCGCTGATCGAATAGACCCAAAAGTACTCCCCCATCCTAAAACTAAGATATCACCACTTTTTGAACCATAGAGTTTTACTTTCGGAATGGATTCAGCAATGATATCAACTCGCTGGTTTCTCAAGTCGGTCATTTTCTGGTGGTTATCAGGATCATAACTTACATCACCCGTTTGCTCATCCTTCTCAAGGCCTCCAACCCTATGCTCAAATCCCGGGCTTCCCGGGAGAGCCCAATTTCGAGCCAAATGTTTCTTGTCCCTCTTAAAAGGTAGAAACTCATTTCCATTATTAACAATATGATTCTTGATTCCAGATAAGCTCTCCATATTTGGAATTAGCCAGGGTTCAGATCCATTGGCTATATATGCATCGGACAAAAGAATTATAGGTGTCATATACTCCAGAGCAATTCGACAGGCTTCAAAAGCAACGTAGAAACAATCTGCCGGAGTGGATGCAGCTAGAACAGGAATTGGAGCTTCTCCATTTCTTCCAAATAGTGCTTGAAGTAAATCAGCCTGCTCCGTTTTTGTGGGCATCCCGGTGGAAGGTCCTCCACGCTGAACATTTACAATAACCAGCGGAAGCTCAGTGGCAATAGCCAAACCCATAGCTTCTGATTTGAGCGCAATACCGGGACCGCTAGTTGCCGTAATTCCTAGTGCACCTGAAAAAGACGCACCGATCACACTCATGATTGCAGCGATTTCGTCTTCAGCTTGAAATGTCTTTACATTATAATTTTTTTGACTGGATAAAATATGCAGTATATCACTCGCTGGTGTAATAGGATATCCCCCATAAAATAATTCACAGTTTGATTTATTGGCTGCAGCCATCAATCCATAACACAAAGCTTGGTTTCCCATAATATTTCTATAAACTCCCGGTTCAAATTTTGCCTTGGGAACTTGATATGAAGATTGAATAGCCTCAATTGTATCTCCATAATGATACCCCGCTTTCAATGCCCGTACATTAGCTTCTACCAATTCTGGACGTTTACCAAATTTTTTATTTAAAAATGAAATGGTCGAATCCATGGAACGGTCATACATCCAGAACATTAGCCCCAATGCAAACATATTCGTGCTACGGGAAACTGTCTTTGGTGAAATGTCCATGTCTTTCACAGCAAACGCTACAATTTTGGTCATGTCCAAACCAATCAACTGAAAGTTCTTTAACGTATCATCCTCAAGCGGGTTGGAACCCCATCCCGCCAGCTTCAGATTTTTTTTTGTATAATTTGCCTTGTTCGCAAGAACAATACCATTTTCTTTTAAATCCTGAAGATTTGTTTTTAACGCCGCCGGATTCATGGCAACCAAAACATCGAGATCATCCCCAGGAGTTTGAATTATATCACTGCTGAATTGAATTTGAAAGGAACTGACACCTGCTAGGGATCCTGCAGGAGCACGGATTTCAGCAGGAAAATCTGGGAAGGTTGCCAAGTCATTTCCCATAACCGCGGTTGTTTCTGTAAACTGAGATCCGGTTAATTGCATTCCGTCACCGGAATCTCCCGCAAAACGAATGACAACACGATCGACTTCTTTCATTTTCTTATATTTTTTTTCTGACATGGGATATCCCTATTAAATGACAAAGAAGAAGATAATTATTATCCTAATTCAATAGTAATTTTCTTGTACACAAAATCAAATTTACCACAGTCATTAAAAGCAAATCAAAAGGAATGAACCAAAGTATAGAATTATTTAATTGAATCTGATTCTTTATTTAGCTGAAAAAATGATAAACTATTAGACAAAAAACAGAAAATATTTTCCATTTTTACAGTTTCCAGTAAATATTGCTAGATATTTATTAATTGTGTAAACTCATATCACAATGATTAAAGATATGCTCGACCCATGTCAACTTCCTCTTTTTCCTGAATTATCAAAGGAATCGGATATCGCATCTATCACTTCTCTCCCTGAGTTTGATAAAGCCTTAAGCAATCTGATAAAGATCAGTGATCTAGGTGCATTCATACAGTTAAACATTTCGGGACTCGAACGGGGTTACTCACTGAATATCAATGAAATGGTGATTCCTAATGATTTCCTTAAAGACGGTTCTCCAAGGTCGGCCAGTCATCATTTATTCCCAGATAAAATTCGAAATCAACTTAAAAAATACACATATGAGGTAAAATCCTTTTTCAATTCCAAAAATTCATTTCATACGGACTACGGATATTTTTTATTCAGATCCCATTTTACCATGTGGAGACATTTCATCGATGAAATGGAAAAAACTGTCAGTGATTATCTTTATTCTATCTGTAAGGGAAATCAATATGGGAAATATTTTTTGAACACATTTCAAAACGGATATGACTTTTTGTTCACCATTGCCGATATTACCGCACCTTGGGAAAGACGGGATGAGATTTATCTGAAAGATATTGAAAAAATCAGGACTTCACTAAAAAATAATTCACGGGCTGGTTTTCATACTCCCACAACAGATATTGATTTTCCGTTCCAAATCATGGTAGCAAAAACGGAACATATCCCAATGACGATCTCCAAATTGGTTTCCCGTGTCCATATCACTTCTGTATTTAAAACCATTCACCTCGAATATCTTGCTGACAAGATTATCAAAACTACAGAGGACATAAAAAATTTGATAAAATCAATTTAGCCGGATTTTTTCCATTAAATCAAGAGAATACTGTAAATAATATTAAAATCTGTGTCATCTAACTACAGACAAAATGTGTTTGTTTGGTCACTCTATGACTTTGCCAATTCCGCATTCACAACTCTTGTGGTTACATTTATCTATGCCGCATATTTCACCAAAGCAATTGCTGAAAATGAAATTATAGGCACTGCTCTCTGGTCTAGAGCCGTTTCGCTTACGGCTATTATAGTGGCAATTGCATCACCAATCATGGGAGTATTTGCAGATAAGGCTAATCTCAGAAAAGCCTTTCTGTCCTTAATGACATATATCAGTATTTTTGGATCTATCATGCTGTATTTTGCGATGCCAGGAGAAATAATGAAAGCTCTTACATGGTTTGTCATTGCCAATATAGGGTTTGAACTGGGCGGGGTATTTTACAACGCATATCTTCCGGAAATTGCTCCTGAAAATAAAATTGGCAGAGTGTCAGGATACGGATGGTCTTTTGGATATGTGGGCGGTTTACTTTGCCTTGTTATCGCTATGGTTGGATTTGTTAATCCGGAAATTCCCTGGTTTGGATTCTCTAAAATAGCTGGAGAAAATATCAGAGCAACAAATATCCTTGTGGCAGTTTGGTTTGGAATTTTCAGTCTTCCAATGCTCTTGAAATTAAAAAGCCACCCCCCTACAAAAAATAAGAAGTCAGAGTTTAATGTTTTGTCTGGCATAAATGAACTAATTCACACATTTAGAGAAATAATAAAATACAAACAGGTTATAAAATTTCTGTTAGCGCGAATGATCTACAATGACGGTTTGGTTACTATTTTTGCTTTTGGAGGAATCTACGCTGCCGGGACTTTTGGATTTTCTTTTGAAGAAATTATGATCTTTGGAATTGTGTTAAATGTAACAGCTGGCATAGGAGCATTCACCTTTGGTTTTTTGGACGATAAATTAGGTGGAAAACTAACTATTCAAATTACTCTTATTTGTCTGATTGCTGCGGGGTTAATGGCTATTTTTGCTAAATCCAAATTTATCTTTTGGATTTCGGGTATTATGGTAGGGATTTTTTCAGGACCTAATCAAGCTGCCAGCCGATCCCTCATGGGAAGGTTTACTCCGAGATCAAAAGAAAATGAATTCTACGGATTTTTTGCTTTTTCAGGAAAAATGACCGCTTTTATCGGACCGCTATTTTTAGGAATACTAACTCAGGTTTTTGATTCTCAAAGAGCAGGAGTTTCCATTGTCGTTATTCTTTTTGTTCTGGGATTGTTTCTACTAAAGGATATCAATGAAAAAGATGGAATTGCAACTGCAAAAACTATTTCAATAAGATAATTTTTTGAGTGTGAACGTTACCTGAATTTTGGAGTTTGATAAAATAAACTCCGCTTGACATCCCTTCCGCATTCCACTGTATGGTGTGATCACCTAAAGAAATATATTCTTCAACAAGGGTTTCAACCAATGTTCCGGCAATATCATAAATCTGTAGAGACAAATGGCTATCCTTCTTTATTGAATAACGAATAGTCGTTACCGGATTGAATGGGTTTGGATGTGCAGGATATAGAAAAAACTCCGTAGGAATTTTGGAAGACAGGGTTTTTCTCAAAATAATCGTTTCAGACTTACTACTTAATTCTAAAATTTGAGTATCCAAATATTTATCCGGGGTTATTAAAAAAAGCACGGTCCCAATTTCATCAATAATTTCCCACACCTCATCGTTCTTAATATCGTACTCAAAAACTAATTTCTGTCTATTATCCATTCTTTCAATCACACATTCATCTGAATTACACAGTTTGGTGTCACCAAAAAATCGGATGTCTTTTGCTGGTGCGATGGGCTTGGGTGGTAGGCTGTAGCACATCAGTTCCTCTTGAGGGACATCGGCACCAAAGTATAAAATTGTATTATTTAGGGTTAAAGTATTCAAATGTTCAGAAGGATGAAAATTTATTTTTTGTGCTGAAAAATCCAATCCAGATAACATAATTTCCCCACTGTTATTCGCATTTAACCAGTACCCTTTCCCAGGTTCTAGCTCTGACGTCTGTATATAACTATCACTAAACCCGTACAGGGTACCTGGAATAATTATATTTCCAGAATCAATGGCATTATTGATATTCATAGTGACAGAAATACCGGATATCAAATTCCAACCTGATACCAGAGAAAGTGTTAATGAATCAACAGATTCACCTAAAACAGTCTGAGAGCCACTTTCATCAAAAAAAATCCAATAACCTTCACCTAAGATCATTTCATTTCCAGAGATATATGTACCATCAAAACCATACAGGGTACCTGGAACAGCATCCGGAAATACATCAGAATAAAGCGATGAATTAACAACCATGGGAACACCTACAAGATTCCATCCTGAATTATAGGGCACAGTAATCTCAGGGAGGTCCGGCTGTTCCATTGTTAGGTAGTACAATCCACCAGAATAAACTCCTGCGACAAGGTTTATTTCTCCCGAATCAGAGTCATAGTATGTAGAAAAATTTGCGCTGCCTCCTATATATGGAATTGTCAAAGTACTATCTGCCTGAAAAATCGGATTGGTATCAGAACCCACGTTCCGAAAAAAGTAAACGGTTCCTCCCTGACTTCCTACAAACAGATCCATGTCGCCATCAGAATCAACATCAGAGAACTCAGGGGCACTGTATTCCCCTACATTTATATCTGAGAAATTTCCTGAAACAAAGGTAAAATTATGATTTTCAGGGGTACCGTTGTTTTCATAATAATGAATGACACCCCAGTTCTCACCGATAAAAAGATCCAAGTCACCATCACCATCTATATCAACTAGGTCCGGATGGGATCTCCCTGACAAGTCAATACTGTTCAACTCTTCAATAAAGATATATGAAGATTCATCCGGTAGTTCTCCTATCCTTTCATAATAATAGATTTTCCCATTATAATCTCCAATGAGGATATCTTGATCGCCATCATTATCCAAGTCTCCTGTGCAGGGCACCAGATTATAACCCAGATTGCTTCCCAAAAAATCTTCATCTGCCAATTGCCATATAGGTTCTTCAATAGAACCAGTATTTTCAAAATATTTAATTTTCCCCTTGAAAGGTGACATGGAAAAATCTATCTCAGTACCTATGAATAATTCCAGATCACCGTCACCGTTCATATCAGCCAGTTCGGTTACAGCTCCTGCATAAAGATCAAGAGATTGAAAAAAATTATCTGTCTCGAATTGGTAAAAGGGATTGGTTGCAGAACCAATGTTCATATAGTAGATAAAATTATCCACATATTGTGTCCCATATGCCCCCGATAAAACAGCCACAAAAAGGTCCTGATCACCATCACTATCCAGATCAGCAAAAGTGGGCATATTCTGTCCTGAGGTCTGGAGGGGATTCAAAGGCGGATATTCAGTGATAATATTATCGATATCCATTTCAGGGTTCTCAGGTGTTCCTATATTCCAAATAATATAAAGGCTGGGCTGAAAAAAGTCTCCCCAGCTCAGATCCAGATCGCTGTCACCATCCAAATCAATAAAGGTGATTGCGCTTGCTCCATGTCGGGTAGAATCAATCTCTTCTCTCGACCCAATAATGGAAAGCTCCTGCCAAAATTCTGTAATAAGCGAATACATTGGGATACCATTCTCAAGCCCTGTGTTTTCATAATACGTTACCGTACCTGATAAATTCCCTGTAAAAAAATCATCATCACCATCATTATCAATATCTGAGAAAGTAGGGGTTGACTGTATACCACTTAGCATTGGATCTCCAGAAATTGTAAACAACGTATCAGTTTCCACCTGGTACTCACCATTTGTATTAGTATATAACCTGATACCTGAATAACTACCCCACAGTGCAGACGTATTTTGAGTTGCCAGATCCAGATCACCATCCATGTTTAGATCACGGAAAGCAAACCATCCGGCAGGTATTATATTTTGAAAATGTGAATATTTCAGTATGAAGTTATAGTCAGAAGGATTTCCGATATTCTCATAATAACGTATGTGTCCATCCATATCTGAAAGGAAAAGATCAATATCACCGTCTTCATCATGGTCAAGCCACTGGATCTTTGGCTTATTTAATCCTCCGGTAAAAGCATTGGATATCTGCTCATCGTTCATAATAACTTGAGGGAATTCCTCCGCAAATTGGAATACTTCATTTGCTTTTAATCCTACGGATAAAAATAAAATTATTAAAATATACTGAAGCATAATTCTTCTCGTGAGAGAATAAATATTTTCCGCTATATTATGCTAATAAATAATTGGGAAGAGTTTCAAGGTCATTAAAAAACTGTTTATCTTTTTCATGGGTAAGGAGTTCACACACATTTTCCGGTAACACCCAACGTGCTTCGGGATTTTGTGGGTCAACGGGATTCAAAATCATTTGATCAGTTTTAAATAGGAACATATGAATCTCTTTCAATTCTGACTCGTCATCTTTACCATATTGACCGATACGGTGGCGGGTATACTTCCCCAAGTCTTTAATATAAGTTAAATTTTTAATACCTGATTCTTCATAGGTCTCCCGTTTAGCCGCTTCCAGGATTTCTTCTCCCTCTTCAATATGACCTTTAGGCAAAGACCAACTATTCCCATGCTGACTAACAACGAGTATTTTCCCATTTCTATTCAGGACAACTCCACCGGCACTCTTTGTTTTTCTCATATTAAAGAATAAATAAATAATTAACCAACAACATACCAACAGCAAATTAAATCAATATGATTTAATTTGCTATCGGTATGACACCAAAAATTTAGTCTAAAAGTAAGAAAATATTATTTTTGACCTGCGGAATTATTTCAATAAAACCATTTTAAGAGTTTTTACCAATCGCCTTTGTGATTGATTAGACAGGTTATCCACACTTATCTGAAATAAATATACACCTGCACTCACTGGTTTTCCCATGCTATCAGTAGCATCCCATCTCACTGACTTATATCCTGCCTCCTGTTGATCATTTACCAGAGTGGTTATCTCTTTTCCCAACATATCATATATGGTGAGGGTTACAAAGGAATATTCAGGCAGTTCATATCTCAGCATTGTGGTAGGATTAAAGGGATTCGGATAGTTTTGGTGAATTGCAAATTCCAGAGGTATGGCCTCTTTTCTTTTCAAATAAAACTGGTCACAGGCAGCTATAATAAATTCACCGGTACCATCAAGAATGTTTTCTTCTCCATTCGCTGAGGTCAATACCCAGTTCATATGTTCACCCGCATCAATAGAAATGCTATACTCAATACTAACATTTTCTTCTGTATGCATCAGTTTTATCTCACCATGTTCTTCGACCACCCTTAAGTCTCCTTCAAATCTGGCATCTAAAGCACCGGCAGGCGGTTGAGGAGGCAGACTATAGCTCAACAATTCATTGTCTGGAATCTCCACACCAAAGAATAAATCCATTCCGTTGAAGCTTATCCTGTTTGCTGTGAGTGTACGGTCGCTGAAAGTAATATTTGTTCTGGCACTAGCGTTGTTGGTTAAAGTAATTACTCCATCAGAAGAAGCATTGATCCAGTATCCTTGCCCATTTACGATCTCATCTGAATTAAAATAGAGTTCACTAAATCCATATAGTGTGTTTGGAACGATGATATTCTCCGGATCAATAACCGAAGACAGCGGGACCGTACCTGTTATACCGCTTATAATATTCCAGCCTTGAGAAAGGTTGATCTGGAGCTCATCTAAATTAAATCCGTAAATAACCGGGTCAGAATCTGAATTAAAAAACAGCCAGTAACCACTGCCATTTATCAGTAAGTCAGAATTATAGTATTGCCCATCGAACCCATACAATGAGTTAGCTTGGGAACCGGGGAACAGCTCTGTGTAAACGATATTATCGATACCAAGTGCAAGACCAACCAAATTCCAATTTGTATCAATATCCATGAGATACAAATCATATAAGGCGGTCACTGATGGTGCGCTCTCATTTCCATTAAAATCAGTTGCAGTAACATTATAGGTATCTCCAACATTAAACGGTCCATTATCATCAATATATTCTGTCTCAACGGAATAATCTAAAACTGAATTGTTCTTATACACACTGTAGTATTGGAAATCCTCAGTTTCAATTTCATTCCATGATACCCTGTTATAACCGTTTCCGGATAAGCCTGTGAATCCAGATGGAATCTCTGGGATCAAATTATCAACAGAATATCCTTCTGCAGAATCACTTGCCCAGTTCCCCTCATCCATATTGGCAATTATTCTGAATATAGTGATCCCTGGATCAGATTCAGTTGAGTCCTGACGGGTGTTCGCTTCAACAGTGTATGAATCAGCTCCATAGGCACCATAATTTGAGTGTCCAACCCAGACACTGTCATCAAGCCGTTCAACCTGGTATGACTCTATGCGTAGGGTATCCGTATCATAAAAGCTTCTGTTAAATGTAATATAAACCAAACCACCCTGGTCATTAGGAATATCTGAAATATCCGTAATAACCGGACTACCATCTGCCTCGTCACCCAGGTCAATTGTGAACGTTTGCCAACCGCCTATACTCTCAGACGAACCGCCAAACTCATCGTTAGCACTCATTTGCCAATAATAGGTTGTATTATTTTCTAAGGGATGTTCAAACGAGTAGGATGTATCCGTTCCTGCATCAATGGTTGTCTGGTCTGGGATAGTACTCCCAAAATCT
This sequence comes from Fidelibacterota bacterium, assembly GCA_034408645.1. Classification (GTDB taxonomy): domain Bacteria; phylum Fidelibacterota; class Marinisomatia; order Marinisomatales; family AB-629-J13; genus AB-629-J13. The sequence continues at coordinate 17,755 of DASCRE010000123.1, forward strand.
ATTGTGTAATAAACGTTGTCCATAGTATCAGGGTCAAACGCAGGATCCCATTGCAGAGTCGGCTCCAGATTTGCAACTGTCTCTCCATTAGCAGGATAGACAAGCGCAAATGACGCTGGAGGGGTGTTTATAAATTCTAATACAGTCATGTTAAAGGTTATTGTTTCATCTATCATATATGCAACATCTCTCACATGAACATTAACCGAATAATCACCTGGTTCGTTTCCCTCTGAGCTCAGCACTGCTTCAATATTATGAACATCTCCCGAAGGCAGTGAACCTTCCATGGGAGACAGTGTAAGCCATTCAGCACCACCAACTCCCTGGATCTGTGCGTTATCAAATCCCCAATAGTATCCCCAGTTACCACCACAGTCATCATAGTTGAACACAACCTGTATGGTGTTTCCTGTTGCGGATAAAGAGCTAAGGTCTATTGTGGTTTCGGTCCAGCTTGAAGATGAGGGAACCATTATCTCAGAATAATCGCCACCATCAATACTGACAAGTATCTTTGCCTCTTCAGAATAACTACTGGTACCACAGGTACCAGAAGGCTGGGGAAAATAACTGTCAAAGACCAGCGCCATCTGACCAGAAGCGTTCAGGACCTGTGAGGCTAACAAAATATTCGTAGCTGGTGCGGAGCTACCTGCTCCATCATCATTTGCAACAACATATAGTCCAGTGAGTGGGGGTATTTGACCAATCTCACCAGTCTCCCAGGATGTCCCATTTCCTGCATCGCTTATATCTGTATAGTTTCCAAACCCATTTTCAAAATCATCTTCAGCAAGATTTTCCAGCCCACCAATCTCAATAACAAAGTTGAGATCCACACCACCGTTGTTTGCTAAAAGAAAACTGCTCGACACGGATGAACCCTGGGCAAGAGTATCAGATATAGTTGTGTCAGATAAATTGAGAGACGGAGGCAGTGTAGAGGTACCCTCTAATAGAACCGATACGCTTGGCTCATCCTCATCATCACTTTCCAAGGTAAATGTTCCTGTATATGCACCAGAAGCAGACGGTGTAAAATTCACAGATATCTGTTCATCTAATCCTGGATCTACATCAAAAGAACTGGCATGGGTGCTTGAGAAACCTTCACCCTCAATTGACCAGCCGGTAACATATAAGACATCGGTTCCGACATTGGATACCTGTATGTCCAGGGTCTCTGTGCTCTCAACATATACATTGCCATAGCTTAATGTGTCCTGAACAACATCTATCTCCGCAACACCGGTAACGCTCAGTTCAAAAGGAATCAAAATTTCGGAATTTTCAGGGTCATTACTACTGACAGTAATGTTAGTTGCATACTCTCCTGCATAGACATTCTCAGTGGTGATAGTAAGAGTAGTCAGAGCGGTTGAATCAGGGGCAATACTACCGCTGGCAGGATCAATGCTAAGCCAATTGCTGGAAGATGTGTTTGCATACATGGTAGGTCTGTACAAAGACATTTGTGCATGGGCACGCTCAGACTGCCCTGGTGTAAAATGATCCATACATTGTCCAGTATTATAGGACATATAATTATGGATGGGGTCCTCTCCTTCCTGCGGACAGGTGTCAAGTCCCTCTGGACAATCCCAGTTTGGATTTGCCGAATAGGGTGTATCATCCACCTCATCTCCCGGCTCGACACAGCCACCCTGAAATGTGTGATAGAGACCAATATAGTGCCCTGCTTCATGTACACCCACGTCTCCCGTAGTGTAGGCCGGATCCAGACTCCCACCGGGTAACGATTCTGAGTGGAGAACCACGCCATGCATATAACTGTCCTCAGGATACATAAACGGGAAGGTAGCATATCCCAAGAGTCCACCTTGGAGATCACACATATACCAATTAAATGTGCTAATGGGATCAATCGCCAAAGTGCCCTTCATATCATTTTCTTCAGAGGTTCCATATGTATGGGTGGACCATGCAGTATTATCGGTTCTATCTATACTTATAAGCTCGAACTGAAAATTTTGGCCTGCCAAGCTTGCGCTCAGAACCTCAATCTGTTCATACACCTGTGAATCTTCAACATCATGGCTCCCATCATCGTAGCGAATGACATGCACAGCCACAGGAATCAGCGGGGTATCCCTGGTGTCAGGTTGGTACCCTCCTGTAGCCAACCAAAGGTCCAGACTTTTTCTTACTTGTTCAAGAGTCTCTTGCTCCGGCTCAGCGACACCGCAGTAAATACCATCCGTAACCACACCGTTATCATACTCCAGGGTTATATTGGGTTCAGTATTAAAACTGGTAGGGGGACTGTAAAAAAGTCTTCGGATAGAGCCCGGTTCGTCCGATGGGTTAATATCCACAAATGTTTCATCCCGGATGGATGAGGTTGAAATGCTATAGTTCAGATTGGAACCACCGGTATTGCTAAGGGTCATGAGTGCGGTGTTCTGATCCCCAGACTCCAGTGCCAGTGAAAATGATGTTGGATCGGTACCAGCAACAGGTGCAATAATAGCAGAGCCGCTCACACTAACCATAATGGTACCTTGATCGGCATCATCAGAGACAACTGTAATTGTGCCACTAAAATCACCTGCAGAGGCAGGATTAAAATTGATCCCTAGCATCAATGTTTCTCCGGCAATAATTGTTGCAGAAGAATGGGAAAGGGTGAACACATCATTATCGACCGTTATGCTTGTTACCGATAGTATATCGGTTCCAGAGTTTTGTATGGCCAGCTCCAGTGAGTCACTGTATCCCACAAATGTCTCAGCAAAACTGAGGCTGGTCTCATCAACAGCTATATCTGGTGCTCCGGTAACATTCAGCTGAATATTTACGGATGTTTCCGGAGTGGAGGGATCATTGCTGGAAATAACAATGTCTGAAGAATAGTCTCCTCCGAACATTCCCTCAGCATCAAAATTTACGGTCACTGTGAGACTTCCACCCGGGGTCACAGTGCCATCAGCGGGCTCCGCTGTCAACCAATTTACAAACTCACCGGGTATCGTCAAAAATCCAAGCTGGTTTCCACTTGACCCAAGTCCTCCAATCAGGGTAGTCCCTCCGGTCTCAGGGTCAACCACTCGTAGCTCGGCTGCTTGTGCTGAATTATTATAGGCTGCCACATATATCTGACCGGTATAACTATCATAGCCCATTCCCTGACCATAGTTCGCATCAAACCCGATGGAGCCAAGAAGGGAACTGGCCCCAGTCGTCTTGTTCAGGGTGTACATGTTATCACTCTTAATATCATATGTATAGAAAACACCGTCAGCATTTATGGCAAGAGCGATCGCGCACTCAATCTCTGTTGGACCAATGGTGGTTACAGTCCCTGTTTCAGGGTCAAGAGTGACAAGGTTGGAGGAGCTACAGTTTGTGGTTACTCCGTAAAGTGTACCATCCGTGGGATCTGTCGCAAGACCGCTGATACCTTGACCACCATCAACGCTTAACGTACCCAGGTTCTCTGCGGTTATCAGGGTTGTGTCAAGTTTCCATAAATTATTGGTATGATCAACAATATAATAATATGATTGGTCATCTTTGCCAAAAGATCCGGAACCAGGAAAATTTGAACCTGCGGGATTTGAACCAAGATTTGGTAACGTTCCAGGCGTTGATAGGTCAAAGGAGGTCACAAAATTATTAGCTGCTTCAATAGAGTAGCCATTTGCTTCCAACAAAAAGGAAAAATCAGCGGGTTCTTCACTATCAGAAACAGGAACACCATTCAATGGAGCAGGACCCATTGAGGAGGGATACATCCCCATAGGATAATCATCAGAATTATCTGAGTGTTCTATCAGATCATTTATTTGTGCGTGCCGTAAGCGCGCTGCCTCATCCTGAATCGCTAAAGTAAAATCAAGGTCGCTGTTGCCATCATTAGAAATGGTGAACGTATGGGAGGCAGTCTCGCCCGTTAAAAGTGAGTCCGAAAGAGCTGCCACCGAAACCGCTATAACAGGAGGCTCGTTGGCAGAACCGGAAACCGGAATACTAACTGTTTCCTCATCCGTATCGTTTGTAGAAAGGGTTATTATTCCTGAAAAGTCTCCTGTACTTGTTGGCGAGAACACTACCTGAACTCCCTGCTCCTCACCCGGGGCCAGTGTAGCAGACGAGCTCAGCACAGAGAAAACCGAGTTATCTACGGATATGCTGAAAACTTCCAGAACATCTGTACCATCATTACTAATGACAAATCCTGACGTGTCTGTGTGGTTCACAAAAATGGATTGAAAATCAATGGAACTTATGTCCACAGCTACATCGGGCGCACCGATAACGGTTAGCTGAAGCGACACTAAAACCTCCGGATTTGAAGGGTCATTGCTGCCAACGCTAATATTAGCACTATAGTCACCACCGTTCATTCCCGCGGCGTCAAAACCTACACCAACATCAATACTTATACCTGGACCAACCGTGCCCTCTGTAGGATCAATGCTTAACCATGACTCTAAGGACGCTCCAGTGTTCGCATACATGGTTGGTCTATAGAGTGCCATGAGAGTGTGGGCACGCTCAGACTGACCAGGGGTAAATGTATTCATACAATTATCATAGGTGTAGTCCATAAAATTTTCAATCTGATCTGCTCCCTCTTGTGGACAACTGTCAACACCTTCAGGACATCCAAAATTTGGTGATGCCACATAGGGAGTATCATCAACGCTATCTCCGGGCTCTGCACATCCTCCCTGAAAAGTATGATAGAGGCCCACATAGTGTCCAACCTCATGGGTACCTGTGTCACCCTCGTTATAGTTGTTAGTTGTTCCACCAGGAAGCGATTGTGTCAGGCAAACCACGCCATGCATAGGACTGTCTTCCGGGTACATATCGGGAAAGGTTGCATACCCCAACAAACCACCCCCAACATTACAAAGATAAAAATTAAGTGTACTTATAGGGTCCACCGCAAGCGTGGTCTTCATATCCACTTCCTCAGAAGTTCCGTAGTTATGGGTCGACCATGCGGTATTATCTGTTATGGTTGTAGTAACGAGCTCAAACTGAAAATTTTGGTCCAGGAACGCTCCGTTGAGCACATCTATCTGGGCCTGTATGGCAGAATCATCAATACCACCGGATCCATCATCATACCTTACAAGATGCATTGCAACCGGTATGATAACCATATCTCTTGATCTTTCATATTGTCCTGACTGCAGCCATTCATTTACTGAACTTTGTGTGGCATTCATTTCGTCCAGTGTGGGAGTATATGTACCGCACCGTGTCCCGGTTCTGTAGTTTCCATCTGCATCAAAATAATCAATATCCTGTTCCATGTAATGGTCATATGGCGGGTATAAATGATGAGGAGTGAAATTGGGATAAACAGGAAAAATATTACCACTGAAAAATGTTTCATCCTGAGCAGCCGTAATGTTAAATAAAAGATCTGCTCCTCCTGTATTTGTAATGGTCATCATCTGGTTGCTTGTGAGACCAGTCTCAAGTGTATCAGAAATTATCCACGGATCAACTATAATTATGGGTGGGTCTGTACCTATGGTTGCAAGAACGAACATTGATACACTCCCATCATCAGGGTCATTAGATTCAATGGAAAGGGTACTGCTATAGTCCCCAGGGTCAGAGGCGGTCAAGGTAACAGTAGCATCAACAGAGCTCCCTGCATCTATGGTAAGCGATGAAGGAGAAATACTAAAAGTTTCATTATCAAATGTTTGGCTGGTGACTTCCAGAGGTCCGGTACCGTTATTTTGAATGGTCAGCGTTTCAGTTATATC